>JAIENF010000309.1 GCA_019751575.1 Burkholderiales bacterium | reverse complement strand
CCGCCCTGCCCGCGGCACCGGCGGCGGCCGCCGCACCCGCTGCACCGACGGCGACACCCACGGCGCCCGACGCCGTTCCTGCTCCCGCCGCCACGACAAGGCCGCCGGCCGGCGGAGCACCGGGCGCGTTCGCCTCCCAGGGACCCGACCCGTCCGCCCGTGGCACGCGGCTTCCGCCGGGCGCGCGTCCGGTGGTGATCGCGATCGACCCCGGGCACGGCGGCGAAGACCCCGGGGCCATCGGTCCGACCGGATTGCGCGAGAAGGACGTCGTGCTCTCGATCGGGCGGCGCCTCGCGCGCCTGATCGATGCACAACCGGGGATGCGGGCACACCTGGTACGTACCGGCGACTACTTCGTGCCGTTGCACATGCGCGTGGTCAAGGCGCGCGCACTCAAGGCCGACCTGTTCGTGTCGATCCATGCGGATGCGTGGATGCAGCCCACCGCACGCGGCTCGTCCGTCTACGCGCTGTCGCTGTCAGGGGCGACGTCGGCCGCCGCGCGCTGGCTGGCCTCGCGCGAGAACGCAGCCGACCTGATCGGCGGGGTGAACCTGAACGTGTCGGATCCCATCCTCAAGCAGACGCTGCTCGACCTGTCGCAGACGGCGACCATCAACGACAGCCTCCGGCTCGGGCGCACCGTGCTGTCGGAACTCGGTCGCGTCAACCGGTTGCACCGCAAGCAGGTCGAGCAGGCAGGCTTCGCGGTACTGAAGGCACCGGACATCCCGTCCATCCTGATCGAGACCGCATTCATCTCGAACCCCGAGGAAGAGCAGCGGCTCGCGGACGAATTCCAGCAGGAGCGGATCGCACAGTCGATCCTCGACGGCATCCGGCGCTATATCGCCCAGACGCCCGGCATGACCCGCCCGCGCTGATGGCGCCAGCGCCCGGCGCGGCGGCGCCGGGTCACACCTCTGCCAGGACCACCTGGCTGCGGCCGGCCCGCTTCGCGGTCTGCAGGGCGCGATCGGCCCGCAGCACCAGCGTCGCGCCGTTGTCGTCATCGCGGAACTGCGCCACGCCGGCAGAGAAGCCGACCGAGATACGCCGGCCTTCATGGATCACCGGGCTCTTGACCACGATGTCCTGCAACCGGTCGAGCACGAGGCGCGCGCCTTCCATGTCGGTATCGGGCAGGATCACCAGGAATTCCTCGCCGCCGTAGCGCACGATGAGGTCGGTCTCGCGCAGCACCGAGCGCATCAGCTCGGTCATGTGCACCAGCACGCGATCACCGGCCTGGTGCCCGAAGGTGTCGTTGATGTGCTTGAAGTGGTCGAGATCGATCATGCCGACCGACAGCGGCGCGTTCACGCGGCGCGCGCGGGCCACCTCGCGCGGCAGGACGATGTCCATGCCGCGCCGGTTCAGCACGCCGGTCAACGGGTCGTGCTGCACCGCTTCCCGCGCTTCGTTGAGCTGGTCGCGGATCGACTTCAGTTCGCCGCGGGTCTCGCCCAGTTCAGCGCGGGACGCCTGCAGTTCGTCGCGGATCTCGGTGGTCGCGGCATCCATGCGCTCGATCAGCGTACGCACCTCCCGTGGCAGCGGGGCCGCAGAGGAAGGCGCAGGCGCCCGGTCGGCCGCCACCGCAGGCGCCGCCTGCCGCGGATGGGCATAGGCACCGGGCAGCGGCATCGGCGGCGGCGCTGGCCGCGCCCCGTGGAGTGCTGCCTGCCCCGTGCGCTCGAGCAGGGTGGCCAGCGTGCCGGTGACCTGTTCGAGGCGGTGCGTGAACTGGTCCATCGCATGCCCCCACGCCGCCGCAGGTGCTTCCGGAGCGGCTTCGTCGCTGCGCGCGCGAAAGGTCTCTGCGAGCGGCGCAGCCAGCGCCAGCGTCGATTCGGTATCGCGGTAGTAGCGCTCGAAGTTTTCGGGCGTCGGCGCGATGCCGAGCTCGACCATGCGGCGCAATGCGATGTTGGCGATGTCGCTCGGAGCTACCACGTGGAGGGGAATCGTCGAAAGGATCTGGAAAGGGATGCGGCCGCAGGATTCGCCCGGGGTGAGAACCGAACCGGCCAGGATCCGACCGCAGGCGAACGGTGACTCTAGCAGATCGGTCGCAAAGCGCAGTGCAGGCAGTCACGGTCCCTACCGCGCAAAACCCGCCTTCCCGAACGCAAGGAATGCACGCGTCCGACGTGCGGATACGTCAGGATCGCCGAGAACGTCATGCACGGAGTTCGCGCGTGCGAGCGGCATCGGGACGGCAGGCCCGCACGGTACCTGACGTTGCGGACGGGTGCCGGAGGGCGGCGGAGGGCGCTGGATGGTGCTGATGAGAGGAATCGAACCTCCGACCTACTGATTACGAATCAGTTGCTCTACCAACTGAGCTACATCAGCACTGCCGCACGCTGCTGCCGTTTGCGAGGGCCGAATGATATCAATGCAGCACGCGGATGTCCCGTCCCGTATCGAGTCCCGTATCGGGCCCCGTATCGCGGGCCGGGCCGCCGCGGGCCCGGCCCGACGCTCAAGTGGAGCGCGCCATGACCGTTACACGATCTGCGGCCATGGCTCCCGGATCGGCCGGAGGGCCGTCCCCTGGCCGCGGACAGGACTTTTTCCACAGGTTTTCCCCAGTAGAAGCGCACACCCGGCACCACTCAGGCGCCGAACGGCGCCGCTCGTCTGCCGCCGTTGGAGCCCCCGTCCTGTCATCGATAACATGCTGAAGTCAAAGAGGTAGTCATGATCCGACGTCCGTTTTCCCGATCGCAGTCTCCCGTCCAGATCCAGCCTGGCGTCCTCGCGGCGGGCGGGCGGGCGCACGCGCCGGGCGCCACACCGGCGCACGGATTCACCCTGATCGAAGTGATGATCGTGGTGGTGATCGTGTCGATCCTGGCCGCGGTTGCCTACCCGTCCTACGTGGCCTACGTGATCCGCGGTTACCGATCAGAGGGCCAGCAATGGCTCCAGGACTTCGCGCAGCGCCAGGAGCAGCTTTTCCTCGACCGGCGCGCCTATGCCACGGCGGGCCTGGGCAACGGCGCGAACCAGTTGCCGATGGTGTTCCCCGATCCGGGCACCTCCGCGAACCTGCGCTACAACGCACCCGCCATCACTGCAGTGGCCGGGCCGCCCGCGGGTTACATCGCCTGCCTGCAGCCGCTCGCCGGCGGTCCGATCGCGACCGCCGCCGATGGCGGACTGTGCATCGACTCCACCGGCCTGCGCTGGCGGGACATGAACACCAACGGCTCGTTCGAGAACGGCACCGACCTCCAGTGGACCGACCGGTAGCGCCCCGATGATGCCCAGCATGCGCCCGGCGCGCCTCCCCCGACCCCGCAACGGCTTCACGCTCGTGGAACTGCTCATCGTGCTGGTCATCGCGGGAATCCTGCTCGCCGCCGGCCTGCCCAGTTTCCAGAACTTCATCCGCGACCAGCGGGTGCGTGCGATCACCTCCGACATGCTCGGCGACTTCGCGCTCGCCCGTTCCGAGGCCGTGCGGTTCAGCGGACGGGTCGTCATCGCCAGGGCCGGTTTCGGAGGGTGCACCGTCACCGGCACCACCTGGCGCGAAGGCTGGTGCATCTTCGTCGACAACAATGGCAACACCACGATGGACGCCGGCGAGCTGATCAAGGTGCAGCAGGGTGTCGGCGGCCAGGTGCGCATCTGCTCGGCGGTGGCCGACTTCGCGAACACGATCATCTTCGGACCGCGCGGCCAGGTGATCCGCGCCTCGGCGATCGGCGCCAACGACGGCATCACCATCACCGACGACAGCACGGGTGCGGCGGACTCGCGCACCCGGGTGTTGATGTTCGGCCTCGTCGGCCGCGTCACTGCCGTCAACCAGGACAACGCCACGCCGCCATGCTGAACCGAGGCTTCACCCTGCTCGAAGTGCTGATCACCCTGATCATCCTGATGTTCGGGCTGCTCGGGCTCGCAGGGTTGATGGCCAAGGGGCAACGTGCTTCGTTCGAGGCCTTCCAGCGCCAGCAGGCACTGTCCTACGCGACCGACATCGCGGAGCGGATGCGCTCCAACCGGGCCCTGGCGGCGGAGTATGCAGCGGCCGCGCCACTCCTCGCGCCGGTCGGCAACGGCGTGCGCTTTGCACAGATCGGTGGCGCAGTTCGAAACTGCGGGACCAGCACCTGCACGCCGGCGGAGACGGTCGCCTACGACGTCGCGCAGTGGGACGGTTCCCTGGCCGGCGCGAGCGAAAGCGAAGTCGTCGGTGGTGCGCGCGTGGCCGGCATCCTGCGCGCGAACGGCTGCGTGGCGGCCACGGGCGCCGCGATCGGTGCGTGCCCTGCGCCTCCGGCGACCCCGGCAGGACGCTTCTTCTTCGGCCAGCGCTACACGGTCAGCGTCGCCTGGCAGGGACGCGACGCGACGTCGGTGCCGGCCAATTCGACCTGCGGCGCCGGGCAGTACGGAAACGAGTTGCAGCGCCGCGTGGTGACCCTAGACGTGATGGTGCAGATCCCATGTCCATGAGCCTGAAGCCGCGCACGGCCGGCGCCCGATCCCTGCTGGTTCCATCGCGCACGCGCAGGGCGGCGCACGGGGTTTCGCTGGTCGAACTGCTGGTCGGCATGACCGTCGGGCTGTTCCTGACGCTCGGCCTGCTGGTGATGATGGCCGGGACGTCCCGCGGCTTCAAGGTGCAGGACGAGTTCGCGCGCATGCAGGAAGGCGGCGTCGAGGCCCTGCGCTACATCGGCGACAGCCTCAGGCTCGCGGGCTTCTATGGCTGGAACGGTTCGCCGGGCGGCGCCACCAGCGTCGCACTGCCGCAACTCGCCCCCGGGGGCGGCCAGGAGGTGGACACCCTCGCCGACTGCGGGTCCGCGGCAAACCCGCCGGCCGCGAACTGGGCGCTGCAGGTGGGCGATCCGCTTTCCGGTCGCATCGGCCTGACCCCGGCGACGGTCAACGCGGTCTTCCCTTGCATCCTTGCCGAGAATTTCCTCGACGCTGCCAATCACCAGATCCTGGTCGTGCGTGGGTCCAACGGTTCGCAGGTGGTCGATCCGGCCACGCCGGGCGACCTCACCGATGCCACCTTCGACATCGGCCGGCTCTACGTGCAGGCCGACCCGGCGCGCGGGATCATCTTCCGTGGCGGTGCCACGCG
>JAIENF010000121.1 GCA_019751575.1 Burkholderiales bacterium | reverse complement strand
GATCGACAGCAGCAGCACCAGCAGTCCCCAGGCGAGCCAGGTCCACTGGAACGGCCGCCGTTCGCGTGCCGGCGGCAGGGCGAGCCAGAACCGGTCCTCGTCGATGCGGAAGCTCACCCACAGCGCGCGTTCGCCGCCGCGGGCATCGTAGATCACGGTGTCCTCGCCCAGCCGCCGGCGCAGTTCGGCCACCACGAGCCCGATCACCGGCCCGGTACCGAGCGTACCCTCGGGCAATGCCTCGTCGTCGGCATAGACCTGGATGCCTTCGGATTCGTTCAGTTCGGCGAGCAGCGCGCGCCGTCCCTCCGGGCGCGAGCCGACCAGGGCGGCCCGGGTCAGGTTGACGATGCTGGACACGCGCTCGGCGATCTGGCGTGCCCGCGGCTCGCGGTCCGACAGCGACAGCAGCGCGAACCATGCGAACTGGGACAGTACCAGCAGCGGGATCAGCAGCGCGACCGTGCGCCATAGCAGGCTGCGCGGCCAGGGGATCATCGTCGCATCGCTGCCTGTCCCGTGCCTGCCGGATCAGCGCGGGGCATCGGGCACGAACACATAGCCGAAGCCCCAGACGGTCTGGATGTAACGCGGCCGGGCCGGGTCGTCCTCGACCAGCTTGCGCAGCCGCGATACCTGCACGTCGATGCTGCGGTCGAACGGTTCCAGTTCGCGGCCACGCGCCAGTTCCATCAGCTTGTCGCGCGACAGCGGCGTGCCAGGGCTGGACGCAAGGACCTTGAGCAGCGAGAACTCGCCGGTGGTCAGGGCGATCGGCTGCCCGTCGCGCATCAGCGTGCGGTTGCCGGTGTGCAGCGTGAACGGCCCGAAGGTGACGCTGCCTGCATTCACGTCGGGCGCGCCGGGCGGCGCGGCAGGACCGCGCCGGCGCAGCACGGCGTTGATCCGCGCCACCAGTTCGCGCGGGCTGAACGGCTTCGGCAGGTAATCGTCTGCACCCATCTCGAGCCCGACGATGCGATCCACCTCGTCGCCCTTCGCGGTGAGCATCACGATCGGCATCGTCGGTGACGCTGCGCGCAGGCGCCGGCAGATGGCCAGGCCGTCCTCGCCCGGCAGCATCAGGTCGAGCACGACCAGGTCCACCACGTTGCGGGCGAGCTGCTTGTCCATCGCGGCACCGTCGGCGGCCACCAGCACCTGGAAGCCCTGTTCGGTGAGGTAACGGTTCAGCAGCTCGCGCAATCGTACGTCGTCGTCGACCACCAGCAGGCGCGTCTTGATCGTCTTTTCCATGGCCTGCATCGTAGCGCCACCGGGGGCGGGCGTGTAAGGCCGCGTGCCTTCCGGGCTGTAACAGGCCATGTCCCGGGCGGCCGGGGCCAACATATTGTTACAAAGGAGGGTCCCGGCAGCTTGGGTTGCGCGGGCAATCCCTCTACGATCGGGGTCTGGATATTCCAGCGGAGCAGCGGCATCCATGTTCGACCGGCAACAGTCACGGCAGATCATCGGCACGCGGGTCGACCTTCGGGCGGCCGGCGGCCGGCTGCCGCGCGTCGGGTCGCTGCGGTGCCCCTGGCTGCTGGTCCTGGCGCTGCTCGTCCTCCTTCCTGTGGCCCCGCTCGCGGCGCAGCCCTCGGAGCGGCAGGCCGGTCCGAGGGAGCGGTTCGAGGAACGTCGGCAGCGGCGCGACGACATGCGCCCCGAGCGGCGGGAAGAACACCGCGAAGAGCGGCGTCGCCATTTCGAGGAGCGGCGCGAACGCATGACCCCGGAAGAGCGGCGCAGCCTGCGGCGCGACCTGGACGAGGCCGGACGCTACCTGTACCGGCGCGAGCGGTAGGCCGGGCCGGGGCAAGGTACCGCAGGGCGCGCCGCGCAGGGGGCAGGGCGCAGGCGCTCCGGTAGAATGATCGGCCTTGATCGATACGCCGCCATGGTCCTTCTCGCCCTCGACACCACCGCCGGATTCTGCTCGGTTGCGCTGCTGCAGGCGGGGCGCGTGGCATCGCGCTGCGCCGATGCCGGCCCGTCTGGACAGCCGGCCCATTCGCGGCTGCTGTTGCCGATGGTCGATGCCCTGCTGGCCGAGGCCGGCACGTCGCTGTCGGCGCTCGACGCGATCGCCTTCGGTGCCGGCCCCGGTTCGTTCACCGGCCTGCGCATTGCCTGTGGCGTCGCCCAGGGGCTGGCGCTGGCGATCGATCGCCCGCTCGTCCCGGTCGACTCGCTGTCGTCGATGGCCTGGGCGAGCGGCCGGGCCGACGTGATCGCCTGCCTCGATGCGCGCATGGGCGAGGTCTACCTGGGGGCCTATCGCGTCCGTCGTCCGCAGGCCGGGCCGGACGGGGACAACAGCAGGGCTGCGTCGATCGAGCAGGTCATTGCGCCCATGGCCTGCGCGCCGGACGCCGCGCCGCTGCCCGCCGGCGACGGCTGGACGGGTTGCGGCAGCGGTTTCGCGGTGCACGGCGCCCGCCTGCGCGCGCGCCTGCCGGGCCTGGTCGCGATCGATGCCTCGGTGCAGCCGGATGCGCGTGCAGTGGTCCTGCTCGGCGCGATCGGCCTGCGCGCAGGCCGGGCGGTCGATGCCGCGCTCGCTGCGCCGCTGTACGTCCGCGACAAGGTGGCGCTGGATTCGACCGAACAGGCCGCACTGCGCGCCGGTGCGCCGCTCGCGCACACGGCGGCGGCAGGGGGCGGCCAGTGAGTGCGCGCTGGGACGTACGGCCCGAGTCACGGCGGATGCTCGTGTCCGACCTGCCGCACGTGGTCGTCGTCGAGCAGCGCATCTACCCGTTCCCCTGGACCGAGGGCAATTTCCGCGACGCGATCGTGTCCGGCTACGATGCGACGGTGCTCGAGTTCGGTGGCGTCCTGGTCGGTTACCGGGTGATGATGTTCGGGCCGGGCGAGGCCCACCTGCTCAACCTGTCCATCGCCGACGACTGGCAGCGCCGGGGGTTCGGGCGCCAGCTGCTGCTCGCCTCCCTCCACGATGCGCGCAGGGCGGGTGCCGCGACCCTGTTCCTCGAAGTCCGGCCGTCCAATGCGGCGGGCATCGCGCTGTACGAAGGCCTCGGTTTCCGGCGCATCGGTGTGCGCCGGGGCTACTATCCAGCCGATGGCGGGCGCGAGGATGCCTGGGTGATGTCGCTTCCGCTTTGAGTCCTTCCACCCTGTCCCGCGCTTCCCGATGAGCCGACGCAGCGAAATCCTGGATGAGATGGGCCTGTCCCCGCGCTGGCGCCTGCGCGACGGGATCGCGCCGTCGGTACGGGTCGCCGTCCCCGTCGCCACCCCCGCATCCGGGGCGGCGGACGCCGCTGCCGTCGGGTTGCCCGCCGCGTCGGCTGCGGCACCCGTCGCCAGCGAAGCCCCCCGGCAGCGGATCGACGCGATCATCCAGATGGACTGGCCGCAGCTCGAACAGGCGGTGTCCGGCTGCACGGCCTGCACGCTCGCGCCGACGCGAAACTGCACGGTGTTCGGCGTCGGCGACCGGCGCGCGTCCTGGCTGTTCGTCGGCGAGGGGCCGGGCGCGGAAGAGGACGAGCGGGGCGAGCCGTTCGTCGGCCAGGCCGGGCGCCTGCTCGACAACATGCTCGCCGCGCTCGGCATGCGGCGCGGCGACGACGTCTACGTCGCCAACATCGTGAAGTGCCGGCCGCCCGGGAACCGGGTGCCGGCCGCGGCAGAGGTGGCGGCCTGCGAGCCCTACCTGCACCGCCAGATCCAGCTCCTGCAGCCGAAGGTGATCGTGGCGCTGGGCAAGACGGCGGCGGTGACGCTGCTCGGCAAGGAGCAGTCGATCGCGAGCATGCGCGGCAAGGTGTTCCGCTACCGCGACACGCCGCTGATGGTGACCTACCATCCGGCCTACCTGCTGCGCACGCTGCCCGACAAGATCAAGGCCTGGGAAGACCTCTGCTTCATCCGCGACAAGGTCGAAGCCTGGCGCGACGGGGCCGGCGCGGATGCGGAGGGCGCTCCCGCGCCGTGACCGAGCCGGCGCCCGCGTTCAGGCCGGCGCGATGAGCCTGTCCAGACGGGGGAACACGCGGCGCACGTTGTGTTCGAAGATCTTCGCCTTCTCCCCGGCATCGAGCCACTCGACCGCATCGAGGTAGCGCTTCGTGTCGTCGTAGGGATGGCCGGTCTCGGGATCGATGCCGCGCACCGCGCCGAAGATCTCGGCTGCGAACAGCAGGTTGTCCGCCGGGATCACCCGGGTCAGCAGGTCGATGCCGGCCTGGTGGTAGACGCAGGTGTCGAACCAGACGTTGCCGAGCAGCAGCTCCGCCAGCGGTGGCTTGCCCATGTCCTGCGCCAGGCCCCGGTACCGTCCCCAGTGGTAGGGCACCGCGCCGCCGCCGTGCGGGATCACGAAGCGCAGGGTCGGGAAGTCCCTGAACAGGTCGGAGGCCAGGAACTGCATGAACGCCGTGGTGTCGCCGTTGATGTAGTGCGCGCCGGTATGGTGGAAGGCCGGGTTGCAGGAGCCGCTGACATGCACCATCGCGGGAACGTCGAGTTCGACCATGCGCTCGTACAGGGGGTACCACCAGCGGTCGGTCAGCGGCGGGTCCGACCAGTATCCGCCGGACGGGTCCGGGTTGAGGTTGCAGCCGACGAATCCGTACTCGAGCACGCAGCGTTCCAGCTCCGCGATGCAGTTGTCCGGCCGCACCCCGGGCGACTGCGGCAGCTGGCACACCCCGGCGAACGATCGCGGATACAGCGAGGCGACGCGGTGGACCAGCTCGTTGCACACGGCGCTCCAGGCCTCGCTGGTCGCTGCGTCCCCGAGGTGGTGGCCCATCCCCGCCGCGCGTGGCGAGAACAGGGTGAGGTCGACGCCGCGTTCGCGCTGCACGCGCAGTTGCGCCCCCTCGACGCCGGCGCGGATCTCGTCGTCGCCGATGACCAGCGAGCCTGCCCGCGGGGCGAGCGACGGGTCCTTCAGGCTGTCGAGCTGGCTGCGCCGGAAGGCATCCAGTGACTTCGGAGCCGTCGTATAGTGTCCGTGGCAGTCGATGATCAGGGCGGGCCTCCTTCGTGCGGTCCATTGAACGCCGATACAACGTCCCCATATTGCCATGCAGCGGGCCGCGGGGCACCCCCCCAAACGGGGAGGACCCCGGC
>JAIENF010000712.1 GCA_019751575.1 Burkholderiales bacterium | reverse complement strand
CGTAGAACGGGTTGGCCCGCCGACCGGAGACCCCGGACGGTTCGAACATCGGGAAGGAAACACCGTAATTGAGCTTGCAGAACTCGGCGATCTCCCGGCTGCTGCCGCGTTCCTGCTGGAAATCGTTGGAGGGAAACCCGACGATCACCAGCCCTCGCGGCGAGAGCTTGCGATGCATCGCCTCCAGTTGCTCGTACTGCGGCGTGAAGCCGCATTCGCTGGCCGTGTTGACCACCAGCAGGACCTTGCCGCGGAACTGGCACATCGACACCGGCTTGCCGGTGATCAGGTCCGGAAAGACATGGTCGAGCAATGACGGACAGGCCTTCACCGACGGCGCCACCGGGCTCGAAGCCCCGGGCGAAGCTGCCGCCCAAGACGGCGGGGCCGCGCCGGCGGACAAGGCCCCCGCGATGCCTGCAGCCGCCAACCCTGCCGCAGCCCGCCTCGTCGCCGTCCGCCACGGCCCCGCGGCATTTCCTTCCTTGCCCATGCCTACACTCCCGACGATGACCGGGGTAAAGTCTACCGGTCAGTCCCCGTCGGCGAGGGTGGCACATGACCTGACCACGTGGAAGCCTCGTGCGCTGCCTCGCGGCGCGAACCCCCATCGGAGACAGCAATGCCAGTCGAACTCGGGCAAACGTCGGATCGGTCGGCAGAGCGTCCGGCGAATGCACGCATGCCGAAGGACGCCGGCTGATGCCCGATCCGCGCTGCGCCCTGTTCCTGAGCTATCGGCGCGCGGACACCGGGGGGCATGCCGGCCGGCTTTCGGACGCGCTGGAAGCCCGCTTCGGCACCGGCAGCGTGTTCCACGACGTGGACACGATCATGCCGGGGACGGATTTCGCGGCATCGATCGACACGGCGATTGCCGCCTCTACCGTGGTACTGGTGCTGATCGGCGATGGCTGGCTGGACGCACGCGATGCGGCCGGGACACGGTTGCTCGACCGTACGGACGATTTCGTGCGTCTCGAAGTGGCAACCGCGCTCGCGACCGGAAAGACGGTCCTGCCGCTGCTGGTCGAGGATGCGAAGATGCCCGGCCCGGCCGACCTGCCGCCTGACCTGCAGCGCCTGGCACGGCAGCAGGCACTCGAGCTGTCCGACAGTCGGTGGCCGCACGACATCGACCGGCTGGTCGACGCCCTCCGGCGATGCGGTGTACTGCCCGCCACGCCGTCCGCCGTCCCCGCCTCCGCCCCCGCCCCCGTCCGCCGACGCTCGCTGCTCCATGCCGCGGTCGGCCTGGGCGCCGTCGCGCTCGTCGGGGGCGCGCTCTACTACCGCGCGAACCGCGTGCCGGACCTCGCCGGGCGCTGGGAACTACCCACAGGCAGCTTCTGGACGGTGTCGCAGGACGGGCGCCGGCTGCGCATCGAAGAGACGCATTACCAGTCGCGGCAGGTGTGGAAGCGCGGAACCGGCAGGATCGAGGACGACGCCATACGCGTGTCGCTCGAATCGGTGTTCGACCGCATGCCGCCGCAGACCGGCACTTTCCGCCTGTCCTCCGACGGCCGGACCCTGGCCGGCAGGCTGCGCGTCCCGGACCGGGATCCCGACGGGGAGCGCTTCGAACCGGTCGTCCTTGCGAGGCGCTGACATGAAACCCCATGCATTCATCGCGATGCCTTTTGGAACGAAGCCCGGCCATGACGGGACCCCGATCGATTTCAACGCCGTGTTCGAGGTGCTGATTCGCCCGGCGCTCGAGCAGGCCGGCTGCACGGTGTTCCGCGCCGACGAGGAAACCCGGGCCGGCGACATCCGCACCGACATGTTCCAGGAACTGCTCGTCGCCGACCTGGTGCTCGCCGACCTTACGCTGGACAACCCGAACGTCTGGTACGAACTGGGCGTGCGCCACGCGCTGCGGGCACGCGGCGTGGTGCTGATCCAGGGACCGCGTGCGAACCAGCCGTTCGATCTCTATACCGACCGAAAGCTGCGCTACTCGATCAGGAATGGCGCGCCCGATCCGACGACGCTCGACGCCGACCGCGAGCGGTTGGCAACGATGGCGCGGGACACCCTGGCCGCCGGCAGCGCGCGCAAGGTGAGTCCGGTCTACACGCTGCTCGACCACCTGCGCGAACCCGAGTGGCGCGAGTTGCTGCTCAAGGGCGACAACGAGTTCAGCCGTGCCTATGAAGCCTGGTGCGGACGGCTCGAGGTCGCGCGCCAGAAGAACCGGCCCGGGGACATCCTGGTGCTGGCGACGGAGACACCGACCCGGGCGCTCGCCCTCGAGGCACGTCGCGCGGCCGCCGAAAGCCTGATGAAGCTTCGCCAGTTCGACTTCGCGCTCGAGCAGCTCGACGCGGCGCTGGCCATCGACGACTGCGACCGTCCGGCGCGGATCCGGCGCGCGCTGTGCCTGGCGCGCCTGGGTCGCTTCGAGGAGGCGCGCGAATCCGTGCAGCAGCTCGAGCAGGCCTTTCCGCAGGATGCCGACATCTGCACCCTGGCCGGGCGGATCGAGATGCAGAGCTGGATCCAGCGCTGGCGCGGCGAACCGGCAGAGGACAGCGAGCCGGCTACCGCGCTTCCGCCCAGCGTGCCTGGCCACCTGCCCGAGACCCCACTGCGACAGGCCGCGGCCGATGAAGAGGCCGGCCTTTTGCAGGCCGTCGAGCCATTCCGCACTGCGTTCACCCTGCAGCCGGCGAACTACTACGCAGGCATCCACTGGCTGACGCTTGCGACCCTGCACGTGCACCTGACCGGGCGCGCCGATCCCTCGTTGATCGAACAGGTGCTGGGCGGCGTGCACTGGGCATGCCTCAGCGCGCGCCAGCGCAACTCGCGCGACTACGCCGCGCGTGCGAGCTACGCCGAGCTCTGCCTGCTCTGCTTCGACGCCGAGCAGTCGAAGAGTGCATGGAGCGCGGCAGTGGCGGTGGCGGACCGCGACTGGTTCGCGCTCGATTCTTCGCGGCGCACCCTCGCCGTGCTGCGCGACCTGGGGTTCCGTCCGCACGAGACAGCGACCGCGCTGTCCATCGTGGACCGCGAGATCGCGCGGGCGGCACCGCCGTTCCGTCCGCGCCAGGTACTCCTGTTCAGCGGCCACATGACGGATGCGGACACCCGGCCGGAGCCCCGATTCCCCGACGACAAGGTGGCGGCAGGCGCTTCGAGGCTGGCCGCGGCGCTGGACCAGAGCGGTGCCGGCCCGGGCGACCTGGCCCTCTGCCAGGGCGCCGCGGGTGGCGACCTGCTGTTCCTGGAGGCATGCCAGGCGCGAGGCGTGCGCTGCCAGCTGATGCTGCCCTTCCCCGAGCCGGAGTTCATCGAGCGCTCCGTGCTGCCGGTCAGGGGCGGCGAGGCCTGGCGCGACAGATACTTCGCGATGAAGGAGAAGCTCGCGATCGCGCCGCGCATCATGCCGGCCGAGCTCGGGCCCCTGCCCGTGCAGGCCAATGCCTACGAACGCTGCAACCTGTGGCTGCTCAACACCGCCCTTGCATGGGGTGTCGACCGGGTACGCTTCTTCACCTTGTGGAACGGCGGCGGTGGCGACGGCCCTGGCGGCACCGCGCACATGTACGAAGAAGTGAAGCGCCGCACCGGCCGGGTCCACTGGATCGACGTGCGGACCCTCTAGCGGTCAGGCGGCACAGGTCCCGCCGAGGCGGCGACTTCGAACAGCGCGGCGCGCAGGCTTTCCAGCCCGACGCCGGCATCGATGGGCAGGTCGATCCATCGCACCGGTGCCGTCAGGCGCGAGCCTGCGCCCCCGGCCAGCGTGCGCTCGGCAAGTGCGCGGTCGGTGCACGCATCCGCGACGAACACGCAGCGCTGCAGACGGCCCGTGCGCCCCAGCTGCTCGAGTTCGAACAGGCAGCCGGTGTTGCGATCGTCGAAACCGCGCAAGTCCATCAGCACCACGCGGGAATGCAGCAGCAACGACTGCAGGGTCGCACGCCACGTATCGTCGAAACAGAAGAATTCCTCGATCCGGTACCGGCCGTCCGGATCGACCTGCCCGCGCAGCCCCGCCAGGCGCCGTTCCAGCCCGGCACGGTCCGCGACATAGCCGGCTTCGATCTCTCCATGCGCGAACGCGAGCGCTTCATCGACATCGATCGAACGCACGGCGAGGTCGGCACCCGCGATCATCACGACAGGTCCGGTGAATCGCCAGCGTGCAGCCACCGCATCGAACAGCCGCTCGGTACGGGCCTGGTGGCCGAAGACGCGCAGCAGCAACAGGGACGGCCCCCGCTGTGCATGCCCAGGCCCAGCCGGCGCAGGAGCAGGCGGACACCCACGAAATAGCAGGCCCAGGCCGCTGCAGCGAAGCCCAGCGCAACGAGTGCACCGTACTGCCACAGAGAGGCGATTCCAAACGCCGCGATCACGCCCCACCACGTATCGGCCAGGATCTGCATGTCGCTGAATCGGCGCGCGCGGTACCTCGCGGCCAGGGCAGCCGTCCCGCGCCAGGCCAGCCACCCGGCGGGTAATGCAAGCAGCAGCACGAATCCCGAGGGGCCGATCGCCATCGCCGCCGCATTCACCGGTGTGTACTCCACGGTCCCGCTGCCGCCGAACACCTGCACGAACACGTGGTAGACCGCTGCGACCACCAGCGAGAGCGTCATCACCACCAACAATACCAGCGGCATCACGTTGCGCAGGCGTGGCCGCCCGGTGACCCAGACCAGCGCGGCGGGGATCGCCGCATTCATGGCAAATGCAACGATGAAGTAGAAAGCATTGGCGAGCAGTTCCGTGCCCAGCGCGGCACCCGTCGCCAGCCTTGTCGCGGCCGGCACGAGGATCGACACCGCCGTGCCCGCGGCGATCGCCCACGCCACCGCGAGCAAGGTCTGTCGACGGTCGAGGTCGAGCAACGCGGCAACGATGAACAGCGTCGCGCTCCAGGCCGGGAACCACCAGACGAATGCACGCAGCGGCCCGAGGCCGTCGGTCGACTCCGCCCAGAGGGCCTGCATCGGCGGCGCATGGAGGACGGCAGCCGACACCCCGAATGCAATGGCATAGGCCAGCGCGACGCGCCTGCGCGCGGCCTGTGCGGCAGCCCGGAGTCCGGCGGCGCCACGCGCGACGGCCGCTGCGTC
>JAIENF010000695.1 GCA_019751575.1 Burkholderiales bacterium | reverse complement strand
TGAGTGCCGCCGGCGGCTGGTCTGCGGAAGGATCGTCCGCGGCCAGCACGTCGAGCCACCTCATCACCACGTCGGCCGCATCCGGGTCCAGCTCGCTGTTGGTTTCGCCCCGGCGCCGGGCGAGCTGGTCGGAGATCACGTCCTTGGCCTGCAGGAAGGCGTCGATCATCTCCGGACGCAGCGCGATCTCTTCCTTGCGCAGCCGGTCCAGCAGGGTCTCCAGGGAATGCGTGGTTCGCGCGATGTCGCCGAAGCCGAAGGTGCCGGCGCCGCCCTTGATGGAGTGGGCCGCGCGGAAGATCGCATTCAGCTGCTCGGGATCCGGTTGGACCGGGTCCAGGTCGAGCAGCAGCGTCTCCATGCTGGCCAGGTGCTCTGCGCATTCCTCGAAGAACACCTGGTAGAACTGGCTCATGTCGATCGACATCTGCGTATTCCTGTCGTCCTGGTTCGCCTGGACCGGTCGGGGCGCGCAGCGCGCCCTCAGCCGATCACCTTCTTGACGACTTCGAGCAGCTTCGTGGGATCGAACGGCTTGACCAGCCATCCGGTCGCGCCGGCGGCCTTGCCCTGCGCCTTCATCTGGTCGCTGGATTCCGTGGTCAGCATCAGGATGGGCGTGCTCTTGTGCTGGGGCAGCGCCCGCAGCTGCTTCACCAGCGAGATGCCGTCCATGCGGGGCATGTTCTGGTCGGTCAGCACCAGGTTCACGGCCTTCGCCTTGGCCTTGTCCAGCCCGTCCTGGCCATCGACGGCCTCGACCACGTCGTAGCCGGCGCTCTTCAGGGTGAACGCGACCATCTGTCGTATCGACGCGGAATCGTCCACCGCAAGGATTGTCTTAGCCATTTTGTTCAGCCTGTCTCTTTGAATTGCTCAGAAAAGGTCGATGTCGCCGCCAGCCATCTGCTTCTGCGCGACCGGGTTGCGGGCTTCGATGGCCGCTGCCCGGGACAGCAGTTCCGCCATCACCTGCTGGACCGGCGGCCGGCCGGGTGCATCGGAGAATTCGCGTTCGATCGCCTCGAACAGCTGCTCGACCATCTCGACGCGGCTGCAGCAGTTCGCCAGCAGCTGGGAGGTGATGTCCTGGAACTGCAGCGCGGTGATGGCCTCGCTGACCCGTGTCTCCATGTCGCCGCTCAGCACGGCATTGCGCTTCATCGCATCGCCCAGCTCCGCGTTGATCTGCGCGACCTGCACGGTCATGTCGTCGGCTTCGCGCTTCGCGTGCAGTGCGAAGGTCATGTCCTGCGAAGCCATCGAATGGATGGCCTTCTCGGCTGCGCCGAGCGACTCGCACACGCGGCCGATCTCCTGCCGGATCTGCTCGCTGAAGTGGTGGGTGCGCCCGGAGAGCTTGCGCACTTCGTCTGCCACCACCGCGAAGCCCCGGCCCGCTTCGCCGGCGCGGGCCGCTTCGATCGCGGCGTTCAGCGCGAGCAGGTTAGTCTGCTTCGAGATGCCCTCGACTTCGGACAGGATCGAAAGCGCACTCTTTATCTGGCTGTCCACGGTTTCCATCTGGCCCACCAATGTCATGCCGACCTGGCTGTTGTTCAGGATGTTCTCGACCAGCGCCTGCATCGCCGTGGACGAGTGCTCTACGAAACGCTCGAAGGTGATCCGCTCCTGGCCCGGCTGGTGGCCCCTGTCCCCTGCCGTGATGTCCAGCGTGATCTGCTGCTGCTGGCGGGTCAGTTCATGCATCTGGCGGAAGCTGTCTGACAGGCTGGTGACCGCCTCCTGCAACAGGTGGCTGGTCCGGCCGATGTCACCACCGACCGACTGCATGCCGCGTGCGATCGTCTCGCGATGCGTGGACAGCGCCTGGCCCAGGGGCGTCGCCGAGAGGCGCGAATCCGCAAGCCGTGCGGCGTCTGGATCGGCGCCAGAGGCCGGCCGTACCGCGCCCCCGCGGGCGCGGAGGAACAGCGCCGCGGCGACCAGCGCACCGAGCGCGACGATTCCGGGGAGCGCCTGCAGTTGCAGGCCGGACAGCAGCAGCCAGCCGGCCTGGGCCGCCGTTGCGGCCGCCGCCAGTCCCAGTGATGTAGCCGTCTTCCAGCAAAACGGCCGTTCAACGAACGATGAATGCATCGAGCCTCCAGATCTTCTCGACCTGTTAGCGACCGTGCACAGGACAACTTGAATCGGCGAGGCGCGCCCCGCCTGCCGGACGCACCAATCGGGGGCACGCCAGGCCGGAACCGGACGTCCGCACGGAAGGCGGCGTGCCGTCTGACGCCAGCGGCAGGAAACGTTCCGCTGGCCGGAAAGAACGGCTCAGGAAGCGGTTTCTGGAGGGGGCAGGACGGTCAGCGCGGTGCGCCCGGCGGCGCAAGATTCCCCTTGCCGGGGACGCCACGGGCCGGCGTGGCCGGCTCGGCACCCAGCACCTGGATGAACAGTTCGTCCTGGCGGATCATGCCGAGTTCGGCGCGGGCGCGCTCCTCGATCGCTTCGAACCCCGTCTTGAGGTCCCGCACTTCGGCCTCGAGTGCCTCGTTGCGCTTCGACAGGCGCCCATTGACCTCGCGTTGCGCGACGAGTTGCCGGTCGACTTCCCAGACCCGCAGCCAGCTGCCCTTGCCGATCCACAGGGGCACCTGAAGCAGCGCGATGAGCACCGCCAGGCCCAGGCTGAGCAGCCTCATCGAACGTCCCCGACGCGGGAAACGACCGCCCCGCGGCGCAGGGGGCGGCGCGGGGCGATCACCGGAGCTGTCGGAACGCCGATCGGCCGCCGTACCCGGCGGCGTCGCCCAGGTCTTCCTGGATGCGCAGCAGCTGGTTGTACTTGGCGATGCGGTCCGATCGCGACAGCGAACCGGTCTTGATCTGGAGCACGTTGGTGGCGACCGAGATGTCTGCGATCGTCGTGTCCTCGGTCTCTCCGGAGCGGTGGGAAATCACCGAGGCATAGGCCGAACGGCGCGCCAGGTCGACCGCGTCCAGCGTCTCGCTCAGCGTCCCGATCTGGTTGACCTTGATCAGGATGGCGTTGGCCACGCCGGCATCGATGCCCTGCTGGAGGATGCGGCTGTTGGTGACGAACAGGTCGTCCCCGACCAGCTGCACCCTGGCGCCGAGCCGGTCGGTGAGCAGCTTCCAGCCGTCCCAGTCGGCCTCGTCCATGCCATCCTCGATGCTGATGATCGGGTACTTGGCGACCCAGCGGCCGAGGTAGTCCGCGAACTCGCCGGCGCTGAGCACCGCACGTTCCGAGGCCAGCCGGTACTTGCCGTCTTCATGGAACTCGGAACTCGCGCAATCGAGCGCGAGCGCGATGTCCTCGCCCGGCCGGTAGCCAGCCTTCTCGATCGCCTCGAGCACCAGCTCGATCGCGGATTCATTGTTCGGGAGATCCGGGGCGAACCCGCCTTCGTCCCCCACGCCGGTCGACAGGCCACGCCCGTCGATCAGCTTCTTCAAGGTCTGGAAGACTTCCGCGCCGTAGCGCAATGCCTCGGAGAAGCTCGGCGCGCCCAGCGGCACGATCATGAACTCCTGCATGTCGAGGTTGTTGTTCGCGTGCGCGCCACCGTTGATGACGTTCATCATCGGCACCGGCAGGCGCATCGGGCCGGCACCGCCCAGGTAACGGTACAGGGGCAGGCCGGACTCCTCGGCGGCCGCCCGGGCAACGGCCATCGAGACGGCGAGCAATGCGTTGGCGCCCAGGCGACCCTTGTTGTCCGTGCCATCGAGGTCGATCAGGGCACGGTCGATGAACGCCTGCTCGACCGCATCGAGGCCGATGATCGCTTCACAGATCTCGGTATTGATGTGTTCGACCGCCTTGAGCACGCCCTTGCCGCCATAGCGCGCCGCGTCGCCGTCGCGCAGTTCGAGCGCTTCCTTGGCACCGGTCGACGCGCCCGAGGGCACGGCTGCACGGCCCATGACGCCGGATTCCAGCAGCACATCGGCCTCGACCGTCGGATTGCCACGGGAATCGAGGATCTCCCGCGCGACCACGTCTACGATTGCACTCATCGTCGTTCTCTCAGGACTGTTTCGGTTGTTCCGGGGTGCGGCGAATCCGGGGTGAATCCAGCGGCGGCGGCAACGGCTCAGCGCGTGATGCCACGCTCTGCGAACGGCCTGGACTTGACGTGTGAATCCAGTGCCGCCAGCGTCTCGAGCAGTTCCGGCATGAGTCCGAGCGGCCATGCGTTCGGCCCGTCGGACAGCGCCTGCTCTGGACGCGGATGCGTTTCCATGAACACGCCGGCAATGCCGGCCGCCACTGCCGCACGGGCGAGCACCGGCACGAACTCGCGCTGGCCACCGCTGGAGCTGCCCTGCCCGCCCGGCAACTGTACCGAATGCGTGGCGTCGAACACCACCGGGCAGCCGGTGTCGCGCATGATCGCCAGCGATCGCATGTCGGACACGAGGTTCTGGTAGCCGAACGAAAAGCCGCGCTCGCACACCATGATGTTGTCGGTGCCGCTGGCTGCACGCGCCTTGTCGACCACGTTGCCCATCTCCTGGGGAGACAGGAACTGGCCCTTCTTTATGTTGACCACCCGGCCGGCGCTCGCGACGGCATGGATGAAGTCGGTCTGGCGGCACAGGAAGGCCGGTGTCTGCAGCACGTCGACGGATGCGGCGACCTCGGCGACATCTTCGGCTGCATGCACGTCCGTGAGCACCGGCACGCCGAAAGTGCTGCGCACGCCGGCCAGTATCTCGAGCCCCTTCTCCATCCCCGGGCCGCGGAAGGACTTTCCGGAACTGCGGTTGGCCTTGTCGTAGGACGCCTTGAAGATGAGCGGGATGCCGAGGGTGCCGGTGATCTCCTTCAGGCGGCCTGCGATCTCTTCGACCAGGCCGCGGGACTCGATGACGCAGGGACCCGCGATCAGGAACAGCGGACGGTCGAGGCCGGCTTCGAAGCCGCAGAGCTTCATCAGGCGGCCGCCGTCCGCGAGGCGGCAACCTGCGCGCCACCCTGGACCCGTTCGGCGCGCGTGACCGCGGCCTGCACGAACGCGGTGAACAGCGGATGCCCGGCGCGCGGCGTCGAGGTGAATTCGGGGTGGAACTGTACGCCGATGAAGAACGGATGCGCCGGGAGCTCCATCAT
>JAIENF010000193.1 GCA_019751575.1 Burkholderiales bacterium | reverse complement strand
CGGGGGCCACGGCCGCCGGACGGTCGGGCGGCCGGGACGCGGGGTCAGGCGGCAGCGCGATCGCGCTCGCTGGCGGGAAGGCTGGCAGCGACACCGCGCAGGTGCGCGATGAACTCTTCGCTGACATCCGGATGGCTCATCGCGAACGCGATGGTCGCCTTCAGGTAGCCGATCTTCGATCCGCAGTCGTACCGCGTACCCTGGAACTGGTAGGCCAGTACCTGTTCCTGCTTGAGCAGCGACGCGATCGCATCGGTCAGCTGGATCTCGCCACCCTTGCCGGGCCGCGCATTGGCCAGGTGGTCGAAGATGCGCGGGGAGAGGATGTAGCGGCCGACGACGCCCAGGGTGGACGGTGCCTCGGCGGGCTTGGGCTTCTCGATGATCCCGTCGATCTGGTGCACGTCGTTCAGCGCGGATCCGCAGCGCACGATGCCGTACTGGTCGGTGTCTTCCCGCGCCACGTTCTGCACGCCGATCACGGACCGGCGATAGTAGCTGTAGCGCTCGACCATCTGCGTCATCACCGAGGGCTTGGCGTCGATCAGGTCATCGGCCAGGATCACGGCGAACGGCTCGTCGCCGACGAGCGGGCGTGCGCACAGCACCGCATGGCCGAGGCCGAGGGTTTCAGGCTGGCGGATGAACACGCAGTGGACGCCTGCCGGCAGGATGCCGCGCACCGTCGCCAGGAGCTTCTGGTTGCCCCGCTCCTCGAGCGCGGCCTCGAGTTCGGCCGCCTTGTCGAAATGGTCCTCGATCGCCCGCTTGTTCCGGCCCGTGACGAAGATCATCTCGGTCATGCCGGCGGCCACCGCCTCTTCGACCGCGTACTGGATCAGTGGCTTGTCCACGACCGGCAGCATCTCTTTCGGACTGGCCTTGGTCGCGGGCAGGAACCTGCTGCCCATGCCGGCGACCGGGAACACGGCCTTGGTGATCTCGCGCTTCATTCGGAATCTCCTTGGTTCAGTGCAAAGATCCGTAGCATCGGACTCAGCTGCGATTGTAGGTGTCTTCGAAGCGGACGATGTCGTCCTCCCCGAGATACGTGCCCGACTGCACCTCGATCAATTCGAGCGGGATCCGGCCGGGATTCTCCAGGCGATGCTTCACGCCCAGCGGGATGTAGGTCGACTCGTTTTCGGTGAGCATCACGACGTCTTCGCCCCGCGTCACGCGGGCCGTCCCGCGCACGACAATCCAGTGCTCGGCACGGTGGTGGTGCAATTGCATCGAAAGCTTCGCGCCGGGGCTGACGGTGATCCGCTTGACCTGGAAACGGTCACCCTCGTCGACGGATTCATAGGTGCCCCAGGGTCGATGCACCTTGCGGTGGATCACGCCTTCGGTCCGATTCTGCGCCTTCAGCCGGTCGACGATCCTGCGCACGCCCTGCACGCTTTCGCGGTGCGAGACCAGGATGGCATCCGGGGTGTCGACCACCACGATGCCCTCGACGCCGATCGCAGTGACCAGGCGGCTGTCGGAATAGAAATAGCTGTCGCGCACGTCCTCGAGGACCGTCTCGCCATGGGTCACGTTTCCTTCGCCATCCTTCTGGCCGACCTCCCACAGGGCCTTCCAGGAACCGAGGTCCGACCAGTCGTAGTCGACAGGACGGACGGCGGCCAGCGCCGTGTGTTCCAGCACGGCGTAGTCGACCGAGATCGACGGGCAGCGCTCCAGTGCCGGTTGCGACAGGCGGGTGAAATCGAGGTCACGCTGCCCTTCGGCCAGCGCCTGCCGGCACGCGGCCAACAGCGCAGGCTGCAGGCGCTCGACTTCCGAAAGGAACACTTTCGCCGGGAACAGGAACATGCCGCTGTTCCAGAAATAGCCGCCCTCGGCCACGAACCGCTCTGCGCGTTCCGCGTCGGGCTTCTCGATGAACCGGGCCACCGCGCTGCAGGCATCGTCGCCGGGCAGCGCATCGCCACAGGCGATGTATCCGTAGCCGGTCTCCGCCCAGCGGGGACGGATCCCGAACGTGACCAGGCGTCCGGCGCGTGCGGCGGGCGCCGCAGCCATCACCTCGGCCTGGAACGCGGCAACGTCGGGGATCAGGTGGTCTGACGGCAGCACCAGCATCAGCGCGGCGGGATCCTGCGCGCTGATGCTCAAGGCGGCGATCGCCAGCGCAGGTGCAGTGTTGCGACCGACCGGCTCGAGGATGATGTCGCGCGCAGCGACGCCGATCTCCTGCAACTGCTGGGCGATCAGGAAGCGATGCTCGTTGTTCGCCAGGATGGTCGGCGGGCTCGCGTCCTCCAGGCCGGCCGTGCGCAGGATCGTCGCCTGAAGCAGGCTCTGGTCGCCGTGGAACCTGAGGAACTGCTTCGGCATCGCTTCACGCGACAACGGCCAGAGCCGGGTGCCGGAACCACCCGACAGGACAACGGGATGAATGCTCATGTAAAGCCCTTGGTTTGTCAGGAAACCTGCATCCCTGCGAATTCAATGCGACGGTCGGCCTTCCCACCGATCGGGGCGGAATTGCCGCGCCATGGCGAACGTCACCGAGTCTAAAGCGTTGTGCTGGAAATGGCCCGTACACACTTGGCAGTCGCACGGTGCGATTTCTTGCAGCCCTTGCCGCGTCCCGTCGCGCGATGCCGGTGTGATGTGAAAGCAGGAACGATACCAAGCCCGGATGACACGCACACGTTCTCGCACGACGGTCGGACGACGCAGTTCCGATGCGCAGGCTCTCCCTACCAAGGATCGTGCCCGGCAAGATAACGGCAAAAAAAATCGCCCCTTGAGGGGCGATCCGGAGGACAGGCTGCGACAGGCCGGCCACGCAGTGGCCGGGGTGGTCAGGCTTCGGTGCGGCGCCGGCGGATGCCCCACATGCCCAGCAACAGGCCGCTGCCCAGCAGCAGCGCACTCGGCGGGACGGGCACGACGGTGGTGATGAAGTCCTGGTTGGTCGGGCTGCTCAGCGTCACCAGCGACGCCATCGTCTTCAGACCGGACAACTCCCCCAGCCAGGTGTTGGCAAGCGTCCGGGCCTGGTTGACGTCGTTGTTTCCGTCGTCGACCTTGAAGTGACCATTGGTCACGCTATAGGTCGAATTCGTTTCATGGACGATCTCCCAGATGGCCAGCTGCATGGCCGCCGTCTTGATCGTGCTGGTGAAGCTGTCCGTGAAGTTCTTCCCCACCAGCAGCGCGAGATGCATGGCCTTGGTCGCACCCATCGGCGCATTGGTGGGTGCGCTGGCGAGCGGGACCACCGTATAGTTCGTGTAGTTCACGCCGAACTTGAAATTCTGGGCAAGCTCGATGCAGTAGGACAGGAAAGACGAGCCGGCGAACACGCCGGTGAAGCCGCCTGCCCTCACGTTCTGGTCCGGCCGTCCGGTGCGCTCGATCGTGACGTTCAACGAACCGTTCGCGAACGCGTTCTGCACCAGAGATGCCGTGGCCGGCGCGCTGAACGACAAGGTCGCGGCAACGCACACGGCTGCAGCGAACCCGCGGAACGCTCCGCGGGCACGGGTAAAGGGCGAGGGGAAGGAAGAGCGGAACATCGAATTCTCCATTTCAGGTGAACGGCATGCCCTGCAGTTTGCACGGGCATGGACGCTGCGATGGCATGAGTCGGCGTCGATTGTGCAAGGGCCACCCACGGGGCGCCGTGCGCAATCATGCGAGGTCGGTGAGAGATTCTTCACATGCCAGCCGGTCCGTTAGTCCGAACGGACTATTCCCGAACGCAAGCGGTCACAGTGGCGACATCGTCGCTTTGCGAACGAAGCGACGCGCAGCTACACCGTGCGCTCGCACAAACCCGGAACGCTGAACGCTTGCAGGATGCTAGCGGCGGCGACCGTTCGAAGCGTTCAGGATGCGAAGCGAGATCGCCTTGCCTACGGCCTGTGCGCGATTGTTCGCACCGAGCTTGCGAAGGATGCGCTGCACATGGTTCTTCACCGTCAGGGGACTGATGGAGAGCTCGGTCGCGATCTCGACGTTGTTCTTGCCGTGCTGGACCAGAGAGAGAATGCCCACCTCGCGCTCGGACAGCAGCGCGGATCCCTCCGACTCATTGCCTTCCTGGTCGCTTGCCGATACCCGGATCAACGCGGTGTGAAGATACGGAATGAGCAATTCGAGGAGATACGCCACGTGTGCTGGCCGCTCTGCCGGTACGCCGAAGAAATAGAACTGACTGCCCGCGGCCTTGTTGTGGTCGAGCACGCCGTGGACCGCACATGCGCGCAAGCCAAGGCGCGTCAACTCGGCATCGAATGGCAGGTGACGGGCGCTTCCAGGCACCAGGACCAGCGGGCGCGCACCGTTTTCCAGCCAGGCATCCCCGAGGTTCGCGATCAACCCGCTGCCCTCGGCACAGATATGCTGCAGGTCTTCGCTCGCAATCGGTGCACTGCTGAACCGATCGATGACCAGCGGGTTGCCCTGTCCATCCACGAGGGTGCACACCATCAGGCGATGCGGCAGCACCGTCTGGAACTCGCCTTCGAGCCAGCGGAACATCTGGTGCCGGCGGCTCACCTCGACCGCGGACGCGATCGCGCGCAGGAATCGCAACTGCTCGATCTGGTTCAGGGAAGGCAATTCGGACGTGCGCGCACTCGCCCCCGTGCTCCGCTCGATTCCGTTTCCGGCCGAGTTCGGGGCAGAAGCTTCCAGCCAGCGAGGGGTTCGCTCGTACACGGTCGTGCGCATCGTCCGATTCTTCAGTGTCTCGATGGTAGAACCTTGCCCGGTTTCCGACTGCGTAAATCCGCCGCATCGCAGGGTGGATTTATTCCTGTCTTTCACCTTTCGTTCCGGTCGGGTCGAGAACCCGCGCTTGCACGACCCGGCAGACCCATGGGGGTCCAGCAAATCACGTGCCCGCCCGGACAATGACACACGGAGATGTCAGACAAACGAAAACGCCCCGATCGGGAGGACCGGGGCGTTTGGTGTGCCGTGAGAAGGCACGAATGGGAGTCTGACGATGACCTACTTTCACGCGAAAAAGATCGCACTATCATCGGCGCTGGAGCGTTTCACGGACCTGTTCGGGATGGGAAGGGGTGGTTCCACTCCG
>JAIENF010000466.1 GCA_019751575.1 Burkholderiales bacterium | reverse complement strand
CTGCTGCTGCTGGCTTGCCCACTGATGCACATCTTCATGCACCGCGGGCATGGGGGTCACGGTGGCGGACACGGTGATCACTCTGACGGTCAGCGGGGCGCTGACAACAGCGCACCCAAGCCCGGAGCACAGCCATGACCCACGATGCTTCGGGTTACGGCCTGTGGACACTGGTCGTGTTGAACTCCGCCTTGTTCCTGATGTTCGCATTCAGCTTCTTCAAGCCGCAGACCGGCCGTGACTGGCGTACGTTCGGGGCGTTCGCCGCCTTCATCGTCGCGCTCTTCGTCGAAATGTACGGCTTTCCGCTGAGCATCTACCTGATGTCGGGCTGGCTGCAGACGAAGTACCCTAACCTCGATTTGCTGTCCCACAACACCGGACACCTGTGGTCGACGCTGCTCGGCGAGAAAGGAGATCCGCACTTCAGCGCGCTTCACATCGCGAGCTACGTCTTTCTTGGCTTTGGCTTCTACTTGCTGTCCAACGCCTGGAATGTGCTTTATCACGCGCAGCGCCGCAACGAGTTGGCCACGACTGGGCCGTATGCTCGAATTCGACATCCGCAGTACGTGGCCTTTGTGCTCATTCTGCTAGGCTTCCTGCTGCAGTGGCCAACGGTGCTCACGCTGGCCATGTTCCCGATCCTGCTGGTCATGTATGGGCGCCTCGCGATTACCGAGGAAGCGGAGATGCGCAAGCGATTTGGTGCCCGATTTGAAGCTTATGCGGCGCGCACACCGCGCTTCCTGCCATCCTTCAAGAGCGACTCGCCGGTATCGACGTGAACGAGGTGGCGAGCACGCGGTTCGGATACCGGGCCAAGGCCTGCGCGGCGGCTGAGCGCGCCTCTTCATGAAAACCAGCACGGTTGAAGTCGGTGAACTGGTCTCGACCCTGAGCGCGGCCGGCGTCCGTCGACAGCTCTCGACGCTACGTGGTGTTCATCACGCCGAAGTGAACTATGTGGCCGGCAGCGCAACGGTTCACTACGACGAAGCGCAGCTCACCGTTGACGCAATCCAGCAACGCATCGTGGATTGCGGTTACCACTGCCGGGGTGAGCTCGTTCCGGCCCATGTCTGCGATGCAGCGGACCAAAGGCCGGTTTGTGATGACCACGCGGGCCCCAGCGGGCACGCAGCGCGTGTCGACGCAGACACGCACGAGGCCGGAGCCGGATCGGTCGCCAACGCGCCGATGAAGCCGGTGAATCCTGCTCATGCAGGCCACGCCGATCATGCGGGCCATGCAGGGGCGGGCGGATCGGCCGCCGGGCACCAGATCGACAGCAAGGCCGACATGATGCATGACATGGGCCATGCGCCCGGCATGTCGATGCAGGGCATGGCCGACGATATGCGCAACCGTTTCCTGGTGGCGCTGGTGTTTGCCGTACCGGTGTTCCTGTATTCGCCAATGGGCGAGATGTTCGGCACCTTTCCCACGCCGTTCGGGATGAACCGCAAGCTCTTTCTCTTCTTCGCGGCCACGGGGGCAATCGCCTATCCGGTCTGGCCGTTCCTGGTTGCGGCTGTGCGTGCGGCGCGCAACAGGGTCGCCAACATGGCGACGCTGATCGTGCTGTCGGTGGGTACGGGCTACCTGTTCAGCGTGGGCGCCACGTTCTTCTACGAGAGCGAGGTGTTCTTCGAGGCGTCGGCCGTGTTGCTGGTCTTCATCCTTCTAGGTCACTGGCTGGAGATGCGTGCCCGCGCCGGTGCGTCGGATGCGATCCGTGCGCTGATGGACCTGGCTCCGCCGATGGCCACCGTGGTTCGCGGCGGCGTCGAGACGCAGGTGCCCACGGCACAGGTGCTCGCCGGCGAGACCGTCGTCATCAAGCCGGGCGACAAGATCCCCGTCGACGGAGAAGTCACCGAAGGCAGCTCGCAAGTCGACGAGTCGATGCTTACGGGCGAATCCATGCCGGTGAAAAAGACGGTTGGCAACCCGGTCATCGGCGCCACCATCAACAAGAGTGGCAGCTTCCGCTACAAGGCCACGAAGGTGGGGGCCGACACCGCTTTGGCCCAGATCGTAAAGCTGGTGCAGGAGGCGCAGAACTCCAAGGCGCCAGGACAGTTGCTCGCCGACCGGGCTTCGCAGTGGCTGGTGCTGGCAGCCATCGCCATCGGACTACTGACCTTCGCAATCTGGTTCTGGGTGCTCGGCCAGCCATTGCTGTTCGCGCTGACGCTGACCATCACGGTGTTCGTGATCGCCTGTCCAGACGCCCTGGGCCTCGCCACCCCGATGGCCATCATGGTCGGTACCGGGCTGGGGGCGATGAACGGTATCCTGTTCAAGAACGCCTCGGCGCTGGAAAATGCTACCAAGCTGACCGTCGTCGTCTTCGACAAGACCGGCACGCTCACCGTTGGTCAACCCGAAGTCGTGGAGATGGTGACCGCGCCTGGTACCACGGAAGCGCAATTGCTCGCGGTCGCAGCCGGAGTGGAAAAGTTTTCCGAACACCCCCTTGCGCAGGCGGTGCTCAACCGGGCAGGCACCGTCCCGGTCGAGGTTGCCACGGGCTTCGCCAACATCGACGGGCAGGGCGCCCGTGCCACCATCGGCGCGGACACGGTGTACCTGGGCAACCGCAAGCTGATGCACTCGGAAAACGTCAGCCCGGCGTCGATGACGGCACTTGCCGCAGATGCCACGCGGCTCGAGGGTGCCGGACGCACGGTGGTGCACGTCGCCCGTGCCGGTCAGCTCATAGGCCTGATTGCGATTGCCGACGCGGTACGCCCTACCTCCAAGGCGACGATCGCCAAGTTGCAGGAGCGGGGTGTCAAGGTTGCGATGATGACCGGAGACAACCAGGCGACGGCCGAGCGCATCGGCAAGGAGCTGGGCATCGACATCGTGCTGGCCGAAGTGCTGCCCGGTCAGAAGGCAGCGAAGATCAAGGAACTGCAGGATCAGGGCAACAAGGTCGGCATGGTCGGCGACGGCATCAATGACGCTCCAGCCTTGACGCAGGCAGACGTAGGTTTTGCCATTGGCGCCGGCACCGACGTGGCGATGGAGAGCGCGCAGGTAGTACTGATGAAGAGCGATCCCTATGACGTAGTGGGTGCCATCGAACTGTCGCGCGCCACGCTACGCAAGATGCAGCAGAACCTTTGGTGGGCCGTAGGCTACAACGTGATCGCCTTCCCTGTTGCTGCGGGCGTCTTCTACCCCTTCACGCTGTCTCCGGAGGTGGCAGCGCTTTCGATGTCGGGCAGCTCGGCGGTGGTGGCCGTAAACGCACTGATGCTGAAGCGTACCAGGCTGGCTGGCATCAACATGGCGGGTGCATCAGCGACCCGCTCCAGCGTTGCTGCCGGCGCATCAGCGTGAGCGAGCCATGCGCCCCGTTGACGACCGTAGCATCGGGTAGCGTGACCTGATGTGCTTCTCTGCGACCGCAAGTTTCGCTGCGGGTGCGGTGCTGCTTGGCATCGGTACGCTGACGATGAGGGCGGCACTGGCAACGGGTCAGCGCCGCGCGCTGCTGTTCGGAGCGATCCCGATGCTGTTCGCGGTGCAACAGTTGATCGAGGGTGGGATCTGGCTGACGTTTGCCGAAGAAGCCGCGCGGCTCAATGTGGTGCTGACCCATGTGTACTCTTTCTTCTCGCATGCATTATGGCCCGCCTACGTACCGCTGGCAGTTCTGTTGATGGAGCCGAGGGGATGGCGTCGTCAGACGCTGACCGCACTCGTTGCTGCCGGGGCCGCGGTCGGCGCCTATCTGTTGTACGTGCTGGTGGCATACCCAGTCGTGTCCAGGCCGACAGGCCAGCACATCGAATACGACTCACCGCACTTCTTCGCGGCAGTGACCATGACGTTGTATCTGCTGTCGACTGCGATCAGCCCGCTGTTGTCCACGCACCGATGGGTGGTTGTCTTCGGTGCGCTGGCGCTGCTCTCGTTTGGCGCGGCCTACGTCTTCTACGCGACGTGGTTCATCTCGGTGTGGTGCTTCTTTGCGGCACTGCTGAGTGCGGTGGTCTATCTCCACTTCGGGGTGCGTCAACGCGAACGCGGTCGATCGACTGAAGCTGCCCGTGGATGGAGGTCGCGCTCCCGCAGTCGCACTTCGACGCTGGCGTGATCGTGAAAATGAAGTGCCGAACAAGCCGTTGCGCACGAAGACACAGTGCCGAGAAAAGCGATGGTCGGCAATGAACAGCATAAACCGTAGCGCATGCCAACCAGCGTCTCTCATGAGTGCTCAACATGGTCGCAAGACACATCAAAAGCCTGTTCGCCGTTACCCTGGTCGCCGTGCTGGCCGCAGCCGGTCCGGTGTTGGCAGCCACGGGGAAGGTTTACGTGGCCGATGAAGGAGCCAGCGCTGTCAGCGTGATCGACGCGGCAGGCTTCAAGAAGGTTCGCAGTATCGCTGTCGGACAGGGTCCTCACAACGTTCAGGTCTCCCCCGACGGCAAGTGGGTCTGGGTCACCAACAATGGCGACCCTGCGAAGACAGCCGACACGTTGCCGTCCGTAAAAGTGCCGAAGGCGGAGCACGGTACGATGATGGCCGCCGGCGCAGTATGGGTGATCGATACCGCAACCGATGCCGTGGTCGCGAAGGTGCCAGTGGGCATGCATCCCGCCCACGTAGTCGTGGCGAGCGACGGGCGCACTGCTTACATCACCAATGGCGGTGACAACACCGTCAGCGTTGTGGACACGGCTGCGCGTCGCGTCATTGGAACGGTGACGGTCGGCGCTTCGCCGCACGGCCTTCGGCTCACGCCGGATGGCAAACAGGTCTGGGTTGCCAACCTCAAAGGCGGCACGGTGTCGGTGCTTGACACCGAAAGCGGAAGGCAGGTCGCCGAAGTCGTGGTTGGCAAAGGCCCGGCGCAGGTGGGATTCACGCCAGACGGACGATTCGGATTCGTATCGTTGTCAGGAGAAAACACTGTTGCGGTGATCGATCCGGTCAGCCGCAATGACCTGCCGGGGTTTTTCGGACCACTGATCAGTTGAGAATGGCGTGGTCCGTGTGGGGTGGGGTGAACTGCTGTAA
>JAIENF010000245.1 GCA_019751575.1 Burkholderiales bacterium | reverse complement strand
GCCGGCCAGGTACAGGCGCGACTCCGACGACACCGCGATGCAGCGCACCGGCACAGAAGGCACCGGCGTGATCGAGACGATCTGCCGGGTCTGCGACCGCTGCCGCGTCGCCCGGGGCTCCGCAAGGCGCTGGAGTTTTCGGGCCAGCTTGAACACTGGCCGGTCGGCGTAGGGCTTGAAGTTGATCCGCCACGCGATTTTTCCGGGCTTCCCATTGCAGACGGGCTGAATCTCGCCCACGGTAGGCTTGTACCCGAGCGAGCGCGCAAGCTCGATGAAGCCATCGCGCAGCGCCGGGAGCGTCGTGGTGAAGGCGCACAGCCCCTTCTCAGTGACGTGGCCGTCGGTGTCCATCAGCCCCATCAGCAGCTCGCGCCGCTGCGCCTCGGACGCGCGCAGGTAGACCGCCGGGATGTGCTTGTTGCCGAGCAGCCCGATTCCACGCATCTTGACCTGAAGGTGCGGGTTGATGATGGCCGTCAATTCAGCGCCTCGTTGTGCGATGTTCGCGCATACGCGGCACCCTTTCGGGCCGATTTCGGCCGCGTCATGCCCGCGCAGGCAGGTATCTGCCGGCCGTCGCATTTGGAACGTGAATACGTTGTTGCGCTTGTCCTTGCCCGGCGCGCCGCAACGAACGCCCGCCACCGACAAGTGCTCGATCAACTCGGCAACGTCTTCGCCGCCGGCGCTGATGCGGGCCGCCCGCGTATCGCCGTCGCCGAGCCACACGCCCAGCGCGTATGGCGGGATCGGCAGCGTCGTTTCCGGCAAATCGAGCGCACCGGCCACCGGAATCTTGTGGTTGTTGTCGCCCCGCGTGCGCTCCTTCAGGGTCGCGCGAATCTGCTCCGTGGTGCGGACCCCAGGCGAGCCCTGCATCACGGTGAACCACAGGTGCTCGGCATCCGCCGTGATCTTCGTGCCGTCGGAGAAGGCCACGTCGAAGCACTTGCGGTCCAGCTGCACGTCTGTCGCCCCGATCACCTCGCAGACCTTGCCTTGCTCGTCGAAGACGCGGTCGCCGACCTTGATGTCGCCCATCGTCGTCCAGCCGTCGGGCGTCGGGATCGGGGTATCCAGCGCGAGCGCCTTTGACACCTTCCAGAACCGCAGCACGTCGGCGTACAGCTCGCCGAAGGGCTGGATATGCTGGGTGCGCACGATCTGCCGCAGGTCGTTCCAGACGGGGCCGGGAACGAACTGGCCGGCGAGCTTGCCGTACTTGCGGGCGTCGGACTGCCCGGCCTTCGAGCTCGGCACCTGAACCCAGACGTCGCGGCCGTAGGTGACCGACAGGCTTTCGTTCGCCTCGCGGACCTCGGCGCCCGGCGGCAGCCGGTCTTCATCCGGCACCGCCTCGGTGTCGGCCACCCACTCGAGGAACCGACCCACCTCGACGTTGTGCGTCGCGAAGTGCATCGTCTTCAGCATCGCGTAGCGGAAGTCGTCGATTTCGCCCATCTGCTTGCGCTCGTCGGGCGTGAAGTCGCGCCACATCACGACCTTGGCGCCCTTCGTGTCCCGGGCTTCCCAGACGCCGGCCTGCTCGAATTCCGCGTACTGCGGCGGGATCGGCTCGTCGGCCTTCCAGTAGACGGCTTCCAGCAGCTTGCCCTTCGGCTTCTTGCCCTCGATGCCCGGCAGGTTTTCGACGCCCTCGCCCGACGGCCGGCGACGCTCGAGGCGGATGAACTTCTGCCCGACGGCCTGCTTGTCAGCCTGGCCATCCTTCGATTTCGTGCCGAACCAGCCGCGGCCCTGCAGCTTCGCCGGGTCGACCGAGTCGAACAGGCCGCGCCCGATGTAGGCGTCGCCCCAGACCTGAATGGCGCGGCCGCGGCGCTGGCGGACCTTCTCGGTCTGCGCTTCTTCGTACTTCCGGTAGGACCGGCGCAGGTACGCCCATTCGTTGCGCTCGAAGGCCTGGGCGGACAGCAGTCCCAGCCGGACCTGCTCGCGCCCCATGTCCTGCACGCGCTGCTTGACCTCGCGCAGCACGGCTTGGCCCTCGGGCGACAGGTTGGCGATCAGCGCCTCGACCTGCTCGGGGTCGGCGTTGTTGGCCGCCGCGTACAGCACGGCCGCTTCCTCGCGCGAGACGGTCGCAATCCGGTCGTACAGGCCCTTCGCTTCCCGCAGGCCGCGGCGCTGCTGGCCGTACATCAAGGCCCGACGGTCGACGTACACCTCGCCAAGGCCGAAGTCATCGACGACCCCGGCCTTCACACGCTCGGGGATGTACTTTGCCAGCATGTCGGTCAGGGCCCGGCCGGCGTTGCGGGTGAGCTTGTCGACGCCCAGCGCCTGCATCGGGATCCGCAGGGCGGCGTCGACGATGCCGGCCGGTGCGAGCTGGGCGGGTGCGGCGACCTGGCCGGTGTCGGCGCGGGAGAAGTTCCCATCGTCGAGCTTGCGCTTCTTCTTGACTTGAATTGCCGGTCCCGGCCTGTTAAATTCGTACTTCTCTGTTTGGACCCCAGCTCTTTCCGGGGCGGATGCAGTGGCATCAAGTCCGCTCGACTGATACGGTGGCTCCGAGTTACTGCGACTCGATTCTGGGAAGGCCAAGCGCCCAGACCAAACAGGGACTCCCCACACGGGTCTTTCGCTGGGCACCAGCGACACGACCGAATAGTAATCGCCGCGGCGCTCAAGGATGACCGCCAGTTTCATGAGCGGCGACCGAAGCGCAAGCCGCTTCCCGTCGACGTACAGTGCGCGGGCATCGCGGATGACCATGGTCACCTGCCTGGCGAAGTTCTCCGCGCGATCCTGCGTCGCACTGGGCGCCTCACGCTTCGGATTGGCTTCCGCTTCCGAGCGAATGTGCTCCAACCCGAAGCCGCGATGCGGAGCGAAGACTGCGCCCACGGCCAGTCTTACAGGCAGCGGCGCGATGCCGTGTTTACGCGCGGCGTCGGGAATCAACGCCAGATCGCCGGTCATGTTGTCTTCGAACTCCGGCGTCTCAGGGACGATGAAGTCGTTGACCGTTCGATAGCCGTCCCAGAAGATGCGCCGGGAAAACACCCCCGCGAGGGACCCGCTGTCGCCGCGGCGCAGACGGTCGCGACCCATGGCGACGATCGACAGGATGTCGTTGTCAGTGTAGGTGGTGATCAGGCCCGCGCGGCGCAGCTGCGCGCGCACCCACGCGACGATTTCCATGAGCCAGCTCGGCCGCTCCCCGGACGCCGCCGTGTCGGCCAGCACCTCGTCGACCGCGTCGACCATGTCCTGCACTTCCGGGCGACCTTCCATCAGCCGCGCGACGCGTGCCTGCAGGTCTGGGTTGGTGGCGAGCATCGTGGCGAACTTCGCGCGGCGCTCGATTTCCATCGGGAACAGCGCCCGCATGCCGGCGTGCCCGAATTCATGGAGCATCACCCACTCGGCCCGGGCCGGGCTCGTGATCTTGTTGGCGAAGACCCAGACTTCGCCGCCCCAGTAGACGCCGTCGGCCTCGTTCAGCATGCCCTCGGCCGCCATGAACTCGCGCAGGTCGGCCGGCGCGTACTGCGAGGACGGCAGCACGTTGATGCCTGGCGCGTTCGGGAAGACCTTGCGCACGCGGTCGGCCACCCGGTTCACGTCGCGGATCGCCGATCCCATGCCGGGCTGGGCACGGGACATTGGACCGTCCTGAGCCGCTTGGGCGTCTCGCAGCAGTTGCTGTACACTTTCTGAGAAGCCCGCCTGTGGGGAATTCCGGTTCTGTCCGGGTTCCCGCTCAATCCCCGATATGGGGGCCCCCAGCGCGGGCTTCTGTACGTTTATCGTCTCGATCGTGTACAGCGGATTGGGTTGCAGCGGACTGACGGTTTTTTTCACGGTCAGTTTCACTGCTACCACCGACCCGTCCGCGGTCACCATCGGCGCGACGAAACGCTGAATCGCAGCGATCGTGGGCTCGCCGCGAACATCAGGGGTTGAGCTATCCAGCAGACTGCGCTCGAAGAGCACGTCGGCGTTGGCAACCGCCTGTGCATGGTCCTGCGAACTCGTCGACTTGTTGGCCGACGATCCACTGAGCATCTTCGCCAGCGTCGTATTCGACACCGTGGCCGTCTCGCCGGTAGCTGCATTCCGCATCGCGCGGCCGACAAAGGCTCGAGCTGCCTCGCGTGCCTCGTCAAACGTCGTCGCCTCGCGGGGCATGACCGCGTTGCTCCGCGCGTCCGCCCTGGAGAACGCACCATCGCCATTCAGGTGCTTCAGGCGAATAAACCAGCCGCCATTCTTCGGGAAGGTGAACTTGTCGATCTGCTGCGCTTCGGCCTTCGTGATGCCGGTGCGCACGATGCCCTTGAGAACCTTGCCCTTTCCGGTCGTGTGCTCGACCACTTCTTCAGGGCCGCTGTAGGGCTGCTCCGGAGCCGCGTCCGCCGGCGTCGGAGCACTGGCAGGCGCGGCCGCGCTGTCGGTCGCCTTCTTCCTGCGCGCGGGCATGTCCGCATCCCGGATCCGCTCGAAGAACGCATTGATGTCCTCGGCGTCCGAATAGTCTTGGTTGACCTGGCCGGGCGCGTCGCCCTTGTCGATGATGACGATCCGCGTCATCACGCCGGTGCCGGCGCGCTCGAAGGTCACGCCGGGCAGCTTGATGTCGGCTACCAGCGACAGGCCCTCGGCCGGTTTGTACCTTTCCTTCCTCGGGCCCGCGGCCACGACGCGCGCGACGTAGTGCGAGCGAAAGCTCTCGGGGTTGCCGGCGCTTCCAACTCGCTGCACGCCCAACGTCCCGTCCAGGTTGCGCCCGACGATGCGGTAGCGCCCGTCTCGGCCGTCGAGCTCGACCATGTCGCCGTCGTAGAAGTCGCCGGCGCGCTCGGTGCGCCCCAGCGGCTTCGCCGGGCGGGTTTCTTCCTCGTAGAACCACTTGTCGAACTTCTTGTCGGCCGCCGGCCCGGTCGGGATCAGCGCCACGATCCGGCCGCCCGGGTTCAGGTGCGTCGCTGCCTTGGCCAGGTGGGGAATCGCATCCGAACCGCCCAGGCCGAACGGCGGGTTCATCACGATGGCGTCGT
>JAIENF010000625.1 GCA_019751575.1 Burkholderiales bacterium | reverse complement strand
CGGATCAGCCGGCAGGCCTTCTCGGTCGAGCCTTCGCGGTCGAGGAACACCGATGCAGCCTGGACTGCGGCCACCTTGACGACGGGATACTGGTCACCCATGAAACGACTCCTGGGGAGGAACGGGAAGAAGGGTCACGCGGACGGGGTGGCTGCCACTGGCGCCTGATCGGCCTGCGCCATCGCTTGCCGCCAGAGCGACACGCCACGCGCGGCCTTGTCGATCGCGTCCAGCCGGGCCTCGTGCGCCGCGGCTTCGCCGGCATCGGCCGGGATCACCGGCAGCACCAGCGTCGACAGCACGGCATCGCTACCGGCGGCGAGCCGGTCTGCCGGCACCGTATCGATCACCAGCCGGTCCTGGCCGCGGGTCATCGCGAGGTAGACCTGCGCCAGCAGCCGGGTGTCGATCAGCGCGCCGTGGCGAACCCGTCCGCTGCGGTCGATCGAATAGGCCTCGCACAGCGCATCGAGGTTGTTGCGCTTGCCCGGCCGCAGCTCGCGGGCGAGCAGCAGGCTGTCGATGACCGGCCCGCAATGGCGGGTCAGCGGCTCCATGCCGGCCAGTGCCAGCTCGGCGTTCAGGAACTCGAGGTCGAACGCGGCGTTGTGGATGATCAGCTCGGCACCGTCGATGAACTCGAGCAGGTCGCGCGCGATCTCCGGGAAGCGCGGCTTGTCGGCCAGGAACTCGGTGGTCAGGCCGTGCACCTCGAGCGCACCCGGCTCGCTGTCGCGGCCGGCATTCACGTAGCGATGGAAGTAAACGCCGCTGAGCTGGCGGTTCACGATCTCGACCGCGGCGACCTCGATCACGCGGTTGCCGAGCTTGACGTCGAGGCCCGTGGTCTCGGTATCCAGGGCCACCTGCCGGATGGTACGCATGGCGGCCGGGGGTCAGCGGCCGGAGGACGCGGTCACGCCGCGATTGGCCAGCGCATCGGCGCGTTCGTTCCCGGGGTGGCCGGCATGCCCGCGCACCCAGAGCCATTCGACCTCGTGCCGCGCCGCCGCTTCGTCCAGCGCCTTCCACAGGTCGACGTTCTTCACCGGCGCGCCGGCCGCCGTGCGCCAGTTCTTGCGCTTCCAGCCGTGGATCCAGGTGCTGATGCCCTGCTGCACGTACTGCGAGTCGGTATGCACGCGCACGCGCGAGCGCCGGGTCAGCGCCTCCAGGGCGCGGATCACCGCCAGCAGTTCCATCCGGTTGTTGGTCGTGTTCGGTTCCCCGCCGAACAGCTCCTTCTCGTGGGTGCCCCGGCGCAGCAGCGCGCCCCAGCCGCCGGCGCCCGGATTGCCCTTGCAGGCACCGTCGGTGTAGATGTCGATCGGCTGGTCGTTGTCGACCGGTCCGTCTTCGCGGGTTTCCGGCACGGCCGGCGCTGTCGTCTGCATGGTTATCAGGCTTTCGATGTCTGTTCGGGATCGCAGGCCGCCGCACGCGCGGCGACCGCATCGGACTGCCGGACGCGGCGCGGCACCACCGCCAGCGCAGGCTTCACGCGCCGCCGCTCCGACCAGCGCGGCTGGATCACCCGCATGCCGACCACGCGCTTGACCGCCTGCAGGAAGTACACGCCGCCGGCGAACGGCCACCAGCGGTTTCCGGCCGCCTCCATGAAGCCGCACCGGCGCAGCCACTTCTGCTGTGCACAGGGCGGCGCATAGCAGGCCATCCGGCCCGCGGTCACTTCGAAACCGAGCAGCGTCAGCCAGTCCTTGAGCTGCAGCAGGCTGATGTACTCGCCCTGCCAGGGAAACTCGCCGCCGGCACCGGCCAGCGTGCGCCGGATGCCCCACAGGCTCCACGGATTCAGGCCGGAGATCAGCAGGTGGCCGTCGGGCATCAGCACGCGCTCGACCTCGCGCAGGATCTGGTGCGGATGCAGGCTGAACTCGAGCACATGGGGCAGGACGACCAGGTCGACCACGTTCGCGCCGATCGGCAGTGCGGTGTAGTCGGTGCGCAGTTCGGCCGGCGCGATCGGTGCCGCGCGCGCGCGCAGGGTCATGCGGCTGGCGCGCAGCAGGTCCACGTGCGGCAGGCCGACCTGCACGGCGTTGTAGCCGAACAGATCGACCACGGCCGCATCGAAGAAGCGCTGCTCCCGCTCGACCAGGTAGCTGCCCAGTGGCGTGGCGAGCCAGTCGGCATTCGGTGCGCCCGGTGCAGCCGGCTCTGCGTTTAACATCTCCACCTGCGTCTCCATCCGTTCGCCACGTACCGCCATCCATGCCCCGGAGCACTGCCATGACCGACTCGCCCGCCACGCGCCCCCCCGTCCCGACGACCCTGCCGGACGGCGTCACGATCGAGCCGATCGATGCGTTCAAGGATAACTACATTTGGTGCATCCGCGCCGGCGGCCGCGCGGTCGTGGTCGATCCCGGCGAAGCGGCACCCGTGCTGGCTGCGCTGGAGGCGGGCGGGCTCTCCCTGGCCGGCATCCTGCTGACCCACCACCATGCCGACCACATCGGCGGCGTGGCCGCGCTGGTGCACACGCTCGGGCAGGTACCGGTCTGGGGCCCCGCCGATCCGCGCATCACCGAGGCGACCGTGCGCGTCGGCGACGGCGACCGGGTGATGCTGGACGGCATCGGCGCCGCCGGCCTGGCGTTCGACGTGATCGAAGTCCCGGGACACACGTCCAGCCATGTCGCCTTCCATGGACACGGCCTGCTGTTCTCCGGCGATACCCTGTTCTCGGTCGGCTGTGGCCGCATGTTCGAGGGCACGCCATCGCAGATGTCTGCATCGCTCGACCGGCTCGCGGCCCTGCCGGGCGACACGCGGGTGTACTGCGGTCACGAGTACACCCTGGCGAACATCGCGTTCGCGCGCGCGGTCGAGCCCGGCAACGCGGCGATCGACGCGTGGGCGTCTGAAGTCGACCGATTGCGCGCCGCCGGCAGGCCCTCGTTGCCGTCGCGCATCGACACCGAACGGGCAACCAATCCGTTCCTGCGCTGCGCCCAGCCTGCGGTTGCCGGGAGCGCCTCGGCGCACGCCGGGCGCCCGCTCGCCGACGCGGTCGAGGTGTTCGCCGAACTGCGCGCGTGGAAGAACACGTTCTGACCCTTCGGCCGCGTTCCGGTCGGCGGCCGCTCCCGGAATCCGCTTCACGGACAGGCCAGGCTTGTCAACATACCTGATGAAAATCAGGCAGATAGGAAACCACGATACGGTCTTTCCGCTTGACGCGACCGCCCGCCGCGTCTAAGCTGGATCCTTCCTTTTGATATCCGGCCGTGTGCGATATTGCACCCTGAAGCGCAAAGACCCGAATCCGCGATGAACTGACATCGCAGCCGGTGGTCGTGCGCCGTCGCGCCGCCGGAGGGTACCGATAGATGGCTGTTCCGGAATCCCCCACCACTCCGCCCGTGCAACTGCCCGCCCCCCGCAGTACCGGCCGCAGCACTCCCCTCTCCGGCGTCATGGCCGTGCTCGCCTTCGCCTTTGCCACCGCATGCAGCGCCGAAACGCCTGCCGAACCGTCTACCGGGCGGGTGGAACTGATCCAGCCGGCGCTCGGCGCCGAAGCGCCTGACCTGTCCGCCCTCGGAGCCGGCAACGATGCCGGCGGCTCGGGACTGTCCCCGGCGCAGGTGCGCGAGATGAACCTGGTGCCCGGGGGCGACCTGACGCAGCCTCCGGCCAGCCTCTGGACGCGGATACGCAACGGCTTCGGCATGCCCGACCTGGTCCATCCTGCGGTGCGCCAGGAAGAAGACTTCTACGCCAATCGTCCCGAGCATCTGCGCCGGGTGGTCGAGCGCAGCCGCCGATACCTGTTCCATATCGTCGAGGTGGTCGAGCGCCGGGGCATGCCGGCCGAACTCGCCCTGCTGCCGATCATCGAGAGCGCGTTCAATCCGGTGGCGGTGTCCTCGGCCCGGGCCGCAGGCATGTGGCAGTTCATCCCGTCGACCGGCCTGAACTTCGGGCTGCGCCAGAACGCATGGCTCGACGGCCGGCGCGACATCCTGCTGTCGACGGAAGCCGCGCTCGATTACCTGCAGAAACTGTACGACATGTTCGGCAGCTGGGAGCTCGCGCTGGCCGCCTACAACTGCGGCGAGGGGTGCGTCCAGCGCGCGATCGCGCGCAACGCGCTGCGCGGCGAACGGGTCAATTTCTCGAGCCTCCAGTTGCCCGCCGAGACGCGCGCCTACGTCCCGAAGCTGCAGGCCGTGAAGAACATCATCGCCAATCCGCAGCAGTTCAACATGACCCTGGCCGAGGTTCCGAACGAGCCGTTCTTCGGCACCGTGCAGGTGGGCCAGCACATGGACGTCAAGGTGGCGGCGAAGCTCGCCGGCATGACGGTCGATGAGTTCGTCGCGCTGAACCCGGCGCACAACCGGTCGGTGATCAACGTCAACAAGCTTCCGACCCTGCTGCTGCCGCTCGACCGGATGAACCAGTTCGCGGCCGGACTCCGCGACCTCGGCGATCGTGCGCTGGCCTCTATCCGCATCTACAGCCCGCGCGCCGGCGAACCGCTCGACCAGATCGCCAAGCGGCACGGGGTGACGGTGGCCGCGCTGCGGCGGGCCAACGACATTCCGCCGAAGGCGCGGGCCACCCCGGGCGATGTCGACCTGCTGATTCCAACCGGCGCCGCAGCACAGTTCGAGGAACCGGTCGCACGGCCGGTCGCGCGTGCCGGTGCCCAGGGCCAGGCTCGCGTGCTGACCGCCCTGCTCCATGCGAAGGCCGCCTCTGATGCACTGGTCACCGCTGAGCTGAGAGCAATCGCGAACAGCTACCGGCTCGACCCGGATATCGTGGCGTCCCACATGCCATCGGTCGTCCCGGCGAGCGCGGCGGACGCCATCGCGCTGGCCACGGCCCACGACATCGCGACGCCGGTGCTGAGCCTCATCCACAGCAATTCCAACTCCCAGAACGACTGAAGGCCCGGGAGCTGCGCGCTCGGCAGAGCGCGAGGCTGGCCTCGCTTGCGCAGCAACGCCCCCTTGCACTCACTTGGTATACCAGCCATACTGCGACATCTGC
>JAIENF010000167.1 GCA_019751575.1 Burkholderiales bacterium | reverse complement strand
GCCGAAGGTCGACCGGGTGCAGCTGCCTGCCGCAGGTTCCGCCGTGCAGCAGCTGCAGGCCGAACTCGGCGACGGCGTGAAGGTCGTCTCCGCGTTCCAGAACGTGTCGGCCGTGCACCTGAAGGATCCCGCGCATCCGATCGACTGCGACGTGCTGGTCTGCGGCGACGACGCGCAGGCGCGTGAAGTGGTCGTCGGCCTCGCGCGCGAAGCGGGCATGACGGCATGGCATGCGGGGGGGCTCGCCAACTCCGCGGCGAGCGAGGCGCTGACCTCGGTGCTGATCGCGATCAACAAGCGCTACAAGGTGCCCGGCGCAGGCATCCGGATCACCGGCCTGCCGCGAGCCTGAGGGCCCGCGCCGCCGCGATGCCCTCGCTCATCCTGACCGCGCTGGAAGGCCTGCCCGAGGTCGTCGAAGGCGACGACCTGCCTGCGCTGGTGCGCGAGGCGCTGGCACGGACCGGAATCGCGCTGGCCGACGGCGACGTGCTGGTGGTCGCGCAGAAGGTGGTGTCCAAGCAGGAAGGTCGCCGGGTCGCGCTGTCCGGCGTCGAGCCGTCTGCGCGCGCGATCGAGCTCGCTGCGGTCACCCGCAAGGATGCGCGGCTGGTCGAACTCGTGCTGCGCGAGTCGGCAGAGGTGCTGCGCGCGAAGCCCGACGTGATCGTGGTCGAGCATCGTCGGGGGTGGATCATGGCCAATGCCGGCATCGACCTGTCGAACGTCGATGCCGGCGGTGGGCACGCACTGCTGCTGCCCGAGGATCCGGACGCGAGCTGTGCGTCCCTGCGCGCGGCGCTGGCAGACCTCGCCGACATCGGCGTGATCGTCAACGACAGCTTCGGCCGGGCATGGCGCAATGGCGTCACCGGCACCGCGCTGGGCGTCGCGGGATTGCCCGGTGTCGTCGACCTGCGCGGCCGGCGTGACCGCTTCGGGCGGGAGCTGCGCACCACCGAAGTCGCCGTCGCGGACGAACTCGCGGCGGCCGCATCGCTGCTGATGGGCCAGGCCGACGAGGGCCGCCCGGTGATCCATGCGCGCGGCGTACCGTACGCCCGGCGCGACGGCAGCGGGCGCGAGCTGCTGCGGCCGAAGTCGATGGACATGTTCCGCTGATGATCCTCGCGCTCGCAGGCGGTGTCGGCGGCGCGCGCCTCGCACAGGGGCTGGTGCAGGCGCTGGGCCCGGGCGAACTCGCCATCGTGGTCAACGTCGGCGACGACTTCGAACACCTCGGGCTGCATGTGTCGCCCGACATCGATACCGTCATGTACACGCTCGGTGGCGTGCAGAATCCGGAGACCGGATGGGGCCGCGCCGGCGAGACCTGGAACTTCCTCGCCACCCTGGGCGCGATCGGCGGCGACACCTGGTTCCGGCTGGGGGACAGCGACCTCGCGGTGCATGTGGAACGCACGCGGCGGTTGCACTCGGGCGATCCGCTGTCACGGATCACCGCCGATTTCTGCCGCGGCTTCGGCATCGCGCATGCGGTGATGCCGGCCACCGACGACCGCCTGCGCACGTTCGTCGAGACCCGCGAGGGCGAGCTCGCGTTCCAGGATTACTTCGTCCGCCGGCGTTGCGAGCCGGCGGTGCGCGGCTTCCGTTTCGAGGGCGCGCAGGACGCCCGGGCGTCGGCACCGTTGGCAGCCCTCGCGGCCCCGGGCGCTGCGCGCATCGACGGCATCGTGTTCTGCCCGTCGAACCCCTGGCTGAGCGTCGCGCCGCTGCTCGCGGTGCGCGAACTCGCGGCGCTGGTCGACGCCCCGGGGATTCCCGTCGTCGCAGTGTCGCCGATCGTCGGCGGTGATGCCGTCAAGGGTCCGGCCGCGAAGATCATGCGCGAGCTCGACCTCCCGGTCGACGTGTCGGGGGTGGTCGCCCACTACGGCAGGCGGGTCGATGGCTGGGTGATCGACGAGCGCGACCGCAGGTTCGCCGGACCGATCGAAGGGGCGGGCCATCGCGTCACCGTAACCGACACGATGATGACCTCTCCGGGGCGGGCCGCGGGGCTTGCGCGCACGGTGCTCGCGCTGCTCGACACGCTTCGCGCCGGCTGACCGGCATGCCCACCTGGACGATCGTGCCGATCCGGGGCCTCGCGTCCGGCAAGACCCGGCTCGCGACGGTACTCGACGCGGCCGGCCGGCTGCAGCTGTGCACGCGCATGTTCGACAACACGATCGACGCGGTGGAAGCGACGTTCGGCACGCTGGCGCGCTGCATCGTCGTCAGCGCGGACCCGGCGGCCCGCGCGATCGCAGCGGAGCGGGGCGCACGCACGCTCTGCGACCCTCCGGATGCCGGGCTCGACCGTGCACTCGACGCCGCCCGCACGTCTGCACGCAACGCAGGCGCGACGCAGTTGCTGATCCTGTCGGCCGACATGCCGGACGTCGATGGCGCGGTGCTGCAGGCGCTCCTCGGGCAATCGGCCCCCGTGCATCCGGTGCTGTTCGCCGACAAGCGCGGGACCGGCACCAACGGCATGCTGCTGCCCGCCGGGCTGGCGCTCCCCTTCGCGTTCGGCGAGGACAGCCTGCGCAGGCACTGCACTGCGCTCGCTGCACTGGGCGCCCGTGCCGGGCGCTGCGACGACCCACGGCTCGCATTCGACATCGACACGCCGGCCGACCTCGAAGCGTGGCTGCGATCCGCGGCGGCCGCGCATGGCGGAAGGCCGGTGCGACCGCGCACCTCGCCCCTGCCATCGACGCTCAGGCAGGCTGCCCCGACCCCGACCCCGGGAGTCGAACCACCTGCAGGCCGCTCGCGCGCACCCTGAACTCGAGGGGTGCCTCCATCACCCGCAGGTCGCCATCCATCATGACCGGCACCTGCATGCGGGGCGTATGGACGACGATGCGCGAAGCACGCGCGGTGATGCCGCCGGCGGGCTCGGACGACTCGAATGTCGCCCCGAGCAAGGCACTGAGCGTGGGCCAGCGTTCGTGGCGGGCAAGGCCGGTGAGCAACAGCTGGCCTGGCCCGGACGGCTCCAGGTCCAGCGCCACCCGCATCGTCGTTGCCCGCACCCGGTCCCCCGGCACCGCACCGCCGCCGCCCGCGCCCGCCTCGAGCACCGCCTCGAACGGCGCGTTGGACCTCGCCAGCATGCGCAGGCCGGATGCCAGCGCGGAGAGCCGCTCGCGCCAGCCGGGCGTGCTCGTACTCGCGTGGGGGCACGCGAGCAGCGCCGGGTAGAGGCCGAACAGCGCGCTGGTCAGGAACAGCCGCCCGTTCAACTCCGCGAACTGGACCGCCTCAGCCCGTCCACCGGCGATCGTCGCAGCCGCGCGTTCCACGTCGGGTTCCAGTCCCAGCGACCGCGCCGCGAGGTTGGTCCGTCCCAGCGGCAACAGGCCCAGCGGGCGCCGGTGGGCGCGGCAGGCATTGGCAGTGATGTTGACCGTGCCGTCGCCACCGGCGGCCACCACCACGCCCCGTGCATCCCGCACGCGCAGCGGTGCCTCGCCCGCGAAGCGCCAGGCAGGAATGCAGGTGATCTCCGATGCCCAGCCGTGGCTGGCAAAGGCGTCGCGGATCCGGCGCACCGTGGCCGGGTCGCCTGCGGCCCCTCCGCCGGCACCGGTGTTCAGCAGCACGCTGGCGATATGCTCCGGCTCCCGGGGAACACCTTCGAGCGCCGCGACCGGCCGTCGGGCAGCCCTCACGCAGGCCACGTTCCGTGTTCGCCGATCGCGGGTCCGACATCGTCACGGTTCATCGGGGGTTCCTGCCATGTCGGCCTCGTTCCGGTTGCGGGCGGGCGGACGCGCCTGCGCACGCCCGGAATCACGGCTCGCAAGGCACGGGCCCGCGCCTGCTGCAGCCCGTCGGGCACGGGGGTTGCGGCGCGCAGGTACGCCACCGCGACACAGGAGACATGCAGATGAACCCCAGCCTTTCAGGTTCCTCCCGATCCGATCCGTTCTCGATCCTCGAGCAGGATCACCAGGAAATAGACGACCTCTTCGATCAGTACACCCAGGCCGACGATGACAGCGACGACGGGGAAGACATCCTGGCCATGAAGGCGGCGCTGGTGCAGGAGCTCTGCCTGAAGCTCTCGCTGCACGCCCGCATCGAGGAAGAGGTCGTGTACCCGGAACTGCGCGCGGCCATCGACCAGCCCGAACTGATCGACGAATCGGAAATCGAGCATGCGACCGCCAGTGACCTCATGGCGCAGCTCGAAGCCATGGAAGCCGACGATCCGGACATGGACCTGACGGTGGAGGCCCTTGCGCAGTGCATCCGCGCGCATGTCGCGACCGAGGAGACCGACGTGTTCCCGATGGCGCGCGAAGCGGGCATCGATGTCGATCGCATCGTGAACGCGATCGACGCCCTGCGCGTCGAGATCGAGCGCGATGCAGCCGCATTCGGCGCGAGGGCGCAGCGCCTGTAGCGCATCGGGCGGGCGGCCGCGGAGGCGGCCGGCGCCCGCCGGCATCGTGCCCCTGCCCGGGGCTGGCCCTTCAGCAGCCGCCCGCGATCGCGAAGATCTCGCGCAGCCGTTTCGGATCCTTCGTATGCCCGAGCGCGACCATCAGCAGGATGCGCGCCTTGATGCCGCTCAGGTAACCGGAAGAGATGGCGCCCTTGCGGATCAGGCTCTGCCATGAACCGGGATAGCCCTTGCCTGGATGCGGTGCACCCGACGGCAGGCGGGACCCGGCGATCACCGGGATGCCGGCATCGATCGCCATGCACACGCCCTCGTAGAACGGCAGGTTCACGTTGCCGCCGCCGGTGGCCTCGACGACGATGCCGTCGACCTTCGCCTCCACGCAGGCGCGGAACAGCAGGTTGCTCGAGCCCTGGACCATCCGCACCACATGCACGTCCGGACAGATATGGTCGACCTCGAGATGCTGGCGGCGGCCGGGCGTGGAGAAGAAGGTGACGCCCTGGCTGCTGACCGAGCCGATCGGCCCGCCGTCGCGGCCGCCGAAACAGGTCAGCAGTTCCGGGTTGACCTTGGTCGCATCCACGGC
>JAIENF010000463.1 GCA_019751575.1 Burkholderiales bacterium | reverse complement strand
GCCTCGCCGTCACCCAGACGCGTTCGCTGGGCATCGAACGCACGGCCGACGAGCTGGCCGGCAGGCTTGCCGAACTGTTCATCACCCGCCTCCAGGCCAACTTCCCGATCGTCCACGAATGAGCTCAGCCCCGGTTTCCCCGTCCCCCGCCGCGCCTGGTGCCGCGTCCGGCGCGACCTCGCCCGCCGCCGGCGAGAAACAGAAGGCGCAGGCGAAGACCTCGCGCAACCCGATCCGCATCGTGCCGGTGGGCGAGGCGCTCAAGAAGCCCGACTGGATCCGCGTCAAGGCCCCGCATCCCGATTCGCGCTTCTACGAGATCAAGAAGATCCTGCGCGAGCAGAAGCTGCACACGGTATGCGAAGAGGCGTCCTGCCCGAACATCGGCGAGTGCTTCGGCAAGGGCACCGCGACGTTCATGATCCTCGGCGACCTGTGCACCCGGCGCTGCCCGTTCTGCGATGTCGGCCATGGCCGTCCGCTGCCGCCCGACCCCGACGAACCGCGCCACCTCGGCGAGACCATCGCCGCGCTCGGGTTGCGCTACGTGGTGATCACCAGCGTCGACCGCGACGACCTGCGCGACGGCGGCGCGGGGCATTTCGTCGACTGCATCCGCTCGGTGCGGGCGTTGTCGCCAGGCACCACCATCGAGGTGCTGGTCCCCGATTTCCGCGGCCGGCGCGAGCGCGCGCTGGCCATCCTCGACGCCGGTCCTCCGGACGTGATGAACCACAACATGGAAACCGTGCCCCGGCTGTACAAGGCGGCGCGCCCGGGGGCGGATTTCGCCAATTCGCTGCTGCTGCTGAAGGAATTCAAGGCGCGCCATCCGAAGGTGCCGACCAAGTCCGGCCTGATGGTCGGGCTCGGCGAGACCGATGAAGAGATCCTCGACGTGATGCGCGAGATGCGTGCGCACGATGTCGACATGCTCACCATCGGCCAGTACCTGCAACCCTCGGGCCACCACCTGCCGGTGAGCCGCTTCGTGCATCCGGACACCTTCGCGATGTACGAAGCCGAGGCGACGAAGATGGGTTTCGCCCACGCCGCCTGCGGACCGATGGTCCGCTCGAGCTACCACGCGGATCGGCAGGCCCACGACGCGGGCGTCGTCGCTCCGCTGTCAACCGCCGGCTGACCGCGTGCGCTGTTCCATCAACGATACGAACGACACCGGAGGAAAGATGCGCGCACAGGCTGGATTGATCCTGCCCGACCAGGATGGCGGGTTCTCGACGAAGCGCCGCGACGTGGCCGGCCTGCTGCTTGCGACGGCCGGCCTGCTCTGCCTCCCGGCTTCCGTGCGCGCCCAGGGGCTGGCCGGCATCTCCGGCGCCGACCAGGTCGGTGCGCTGCGCGCCGCGCTGAGCCAGGGGGCCTCCACGGCGGTGTCCCTGCTCGGCACCGCCAACGGCTTCTGGAACAACCCCCAGGTGAAGATCCCGCTGCCCGATACGCTCGAGCGGTTGCGCAGTCCCGCCCGCCTGCTCGGCATGAGCGGGCAGTTCGACGAACTGCATCAGTCGATCAACCGGGCCGCCGAAGCGGCCGTGCCGCAGTCGCTCTCCCTGCTGCAGTCGGCGATCAAGTCGATGAGCGTGCAGGATGCACAGGGGATCCTGACCGGGGGCCAGACGGCGGCGACCGACTACTTCCGCAAGGTCACCAGCGGGGAACTGTTCAATCGATTCCTGCCGGTGGTCGGCAAGGCGACCGAGAAGGTCGGGCTTGCCCAGCAGTACAACGCGATCGCGGAACGCGGTGCCTCGCTCGGCGTCGTCGATGCAAAGCAGGCCAAGCTCGAGCCCTACGTGACCAACAAGGCGCTCGACGGGCTGTACTTCATGGTCGGCGAGGAAGAAAAGAAGATCCGCGCCAATCCCGTGGGCGCTGCCACCGACGTCGCGCGCCGGGTGTTCGGGGCCATCGGTCGCTGAATCCAGCGCCCGGGCGAGGGGCCTGGCGGGGCAGGTCCGGCAGGGCGGGGAACTATCCGCCGGATCCATGGTCTGTTTCCGCTGGATGCACGGCTGGCTGCGCGGGTACAGGCGCGGCCTGCAGCGCCCCTCAACCCGTGCACCGGGCCCATGGCTGCCGTTGGCTGTGCACTGCAGTGGATGTCTCAAGCATGGCCCGACTCGGCACGATCACCGCTGTCCTGTTGTCACTGTCCCTGTTTCCCTGGCCTACCGCTGCGGCCGGCCTGGATTTCCTGAGCGCCGGCGTGCGGGCCCGGGTGGGTGAGAAGCGCGTGCTCGGCCAGGTGGCGCCCGAGTCCTTCAACGCCTACGACCTGGTGGCAACCTTCCGCCTGCCCTGGCAGCGCTATCACGCTTCAGGCTGGGGCGTCGGCACTCGCGTCATCACGAGCGCCGGTGCCATGCACGGCGCCGGCAAGACCGCCCTTGTCGTCTCGGCGATCCCGGTGCTGGCGTTCGGCAGCCAGGATGGCCGCTTCACGCTCGACCTGGGTGCCGGGCTGGCCCTGATGAGCGAGCACCGGTTTGCCGACCAGGATTTCGGTGGCGCCCTCCAGGCCGCCCTTACGTTCGGCGTCACCGTTCCGTTGCACCGGCGCATCGGGGTCGGTTACCGGTTCCAGCATTATTCCGACGCAGGCGCCTACGGCCCCCGGACGATCGGTGCCGATTTCCACATGGTCGAGTTCACCTACCGGTTCTGAGTCGGCCCGTGTACGGCGAGCGGGAGGCCGTACGCGGGGGACTCGTCAGCGCCTGCGCGCAGCCTGCAGGCTCCTGTAGAGCGGGACAACGCCGGCGAAGACCACGACCAGCGCGGCCGCAAAGGCTGCATCGTAGAGCAGGGTCGGGCCGTTGGCATTGTGCATCGCTGCGCCGGCCAGGCAGGCGACGATCACCACGGCAAGCCCCGCCACCGACGCCCACCGGACCCACGGGATCTCGGCAAACAGCTCGTTGTCGCCGCCCTGCAGCAGGCTGGCGAGTCGCCAGATCGCGAGTGCGGCCACGAAGCCGAGCAGGTAACCCGCGGCAAGTTCATAGAGGGCGTAGGCGAACCCCGACGCGGTGCCGGCAGCGCCACCCACCATCAGCGCATCATGCGCGAAATCGATCACGGCAAAGCTGGCCAGCCAGGCCAGCAGACCCACCAGCCCGAGCAGCATCCGGGGTTTCGGTTCGGCCGCGGAGACGGTCTCGGCGTGCGGTACGTCAGCGGGAAATGCGGTCATCGCGGTTCCTCCTCCGGTTGGACACAGCTTCCGGATAGACAGGAAAACGACACGATGGTTCCCTCGGGCTGCGGGAAGGCGCGCGTTGCCGGCAGATGAAGTCAGTTATATGACCTTTGCCAGCGATCCCGCGCCTTCGCCCGCCAGGCAGGCGGCTACGCCGTCGCTTCGGAACTCGACTTCGACTTCGCGCGCTTGCGCTCGTTCTCGAGCAGGTGGCGCTTGCGCACCCGGATCGACTTCGGCGTGACCTCGACCAGTTCGTCGTCCTCGATGAACTCGACCGCGTATTCGAGCGTGAGCTTGATCGGCGGCACCAGCACGATCGCCTCGTCGGTACCCGAGGCGCGCACGTTGGTCAGCTTCTTGCCCTTCAGCGGGTTGACCACCAGGTCGTTGTCGCGCGAATGGATGCCGATGATCATGCCTTCGTACAGCTTCTCGCCGGGGCTCACGAACATGCGTCCGCGTTCCTGCAGGTTCCACAAGGCGAAGGCCACCGAGTCGCCGGTGTCCTGCGAGATCAGCACGCCGTTGCGCCGGCCGGCCATCTCGCCCTTGGTCGGCGCATAGTCGTCGAACACATGGCTCATCAGGCCGGTGCCGCGGGTCAGGTTCATGAACTCGCCCTGGAAGCCGATCAGGCCCCGCGCCGGCACGCGGTACTCGAGGCGCACCCGGCCGCGACCGTCCGGCACCATGTCCTGCAGGTCGGCGCGGCGCTGCCCGAGGGCCTCCATCACGCCGCCCTGGTGCGCGTCTTCCACGTCGACGGTCAGCATTTCGTACGGCTCGCAGGTGACGCCGTCGACCACGCGGGTGATCACGCGCGGGCGCCCGACCGCGAGTTCATAGCCTTCGCGGCGCATGTTCTCGATCAGGATGGTCAGGTGCAGTTCTCCGCGGCCCGATACCGCGAACACGTCGGTGTCGCCGGTCTCTTCGACGCGCAGCGCCATGTTGGTCAGCAGTTCCTTGGTCAGCCGTTCGCGGATCTGGCGGCTGGTGACGAACTTGCCTTCGGTGCCGGCGAGCGGCGACGTGTTGACCATGAAGTTCATGGTCAGCGTCGGCTCGTCCACCTTCAGCGGGACCAGCCCTTCCGGGTGCTCGACATCGGTCAGCGTGGAGCCGATGGCCAGTTCCTCGATGCCCGAGACGAGCACGATGTCGCCGGCCATGGCTTCGGCCATCGGCACCCGCTCCAGGCCCTGGAAGCCGAGCACCTGGTTGATGCGCGCCTTGCGCTGGGCGGTGTCGCCGTACAGCACCGCGACGTCCATCGCCGGGCGCAGCTTGCCGCGCTTGATGCGGCCGACGCCGATGCGGCCGACGTAGCTCGAGTAGTCGAGCGCGCTGATCTGCAGCTGGAACGGGCCTTCGGTGTCTTCCATCGGCGGCGCGGGCACGCGCTCGAGCACGGTCTGCAGCAGCGGGCGCAGGTCGCTGCCCGGCGTCTTCCAGTCGAGCGTCGCCCAGCCCTGAAGCGCGGAGGCATAGACGACCGGGAAGTCGAGCTGCGCCTCGGTGGCGCCGAGCTTGTCGAACAGGTCGAACGTATGGTCGACCACCCAGTCCGGGCGGGCGCCGTCGCGGTCGACCTTGTTCACCACCACGATCGGCCTCAGCCCGAGCGCCAGCGCCTTCTTGGTCACGAAGCGCGTCTGCGGCATCGGTCCTTCCACCGCGTCGACCAGCAGCAGCACGCCATCGACCATGCCGAGCACGCGTTCCACCTCGCCGCCGAAGTCGGCATGGCCGGGGGTGTCGACGATGTTGATGTGGACGCCGTC
>JAIENF010000694.1 GCA_019751575.1 Burkholderiales bacterium | reverse complement strand
CGAGCGGTACCCCGTCGATCTCGACCGATCCCGCATCGGGCGCGAGCAGGCCGATCAGCAGCCGAAGCAGCGTCGACTTCCCGCAGCCGCTGGGGCCGAGCAGCACGGTCACCCTGCCGCGTTCGAACGCGGTCGTCAGCGGGGCCAGTGCGAGGCGCCCGCCGAACGATCGGCACAGGCCGCGGGTACGGATCATCCCGCGTCTGCGGTGCCGGCGGGCGGTGCCGCAGCGCCCGCCTGTCGTGCCCGCCAGGCCTCGAGTTCGGCCTCGTAACGGTCCAGGGCGTCCTGGTAGAGGTCGACGATGCACGGCGAACAGCCGCTGCCGCAGCAGTCGGACAGGGACGGCTCGACCGGCGGCATCGGCGGGGCGTCTGCGGGGGCGGCGGGCGGGCGGGACATGGCGGATCGTACCAAACCGTCCCGGGCAGCCCAAACCGCCGAAGACCGTCCGGAACCTGCCTTTCAGCGGCCGGACTGAAGTTCTGGCCGCGGCTGCCGTAACAGAGGGATGGCACGCCGGCCGGGCGAGCCGTTCCCGGACCAACGACAGACGAACCCCACAGGAACGCCGGACCCGTTCCTCCCCCCCAGATGCTGCGTCCGATCGAAATACAGCCCGAGTTCCTGGGGCATCCGCTCCCGTGGGACGTGTTCGACCGTTACGGCGTCCTGCTGCTCGCCCGTGGCGCGACGCTCAACGACCCGGCCCAGGTGCTGCGGCTGAACGCGCGCAAGCTGTTCGCGAAGGCGGAGGACCTCGGCGACCTCGAGGTGTCCGAGATGCTCTCGCCGTTCACGGCGCTGGCCGAGGTGGCTACGTCGCTGGAGCGGGTGTTCGAGACCGGGGCCGGGCAGGGCGTCGTGCCGCGCGTGCTGCGCATGGCCGATACGGTGCGTGCGGTGATCGCGACCGACCAGGACGCCTGCCTGGGATGGGTGGCGCTCGAACGCAATGCGTCCTACTGCATCCGGCACAGCATCGCCGTCGCGCTGATCTGCGAACTGATCGCCAACGAACTCGGCCAGTCGCCGCTGGAACAGCGGTCGGTGCTGTGTGCCGCGCTGACGATGAACGTGGGCATGCAGGCGCTGCAGGAGCAGCTGACCCGGCGCAACGGCCAGCTCACGCCGGACGAGCGCGCCGCCATCGTCGCGCATCCCGAACGCAGTCGCCAATGGCTCAGGGCGCGCGGGGTGACCGACGAGGTGTGGCTCTCTGCAGTGGGCGACCACCATGAACTGCTCGACGGGCGCGGCTACCCGCGCGGCCTGACGGCATCGATGATCGCGCTGCCTGCGCGGCTGATCGCCCTCGCCGACATCTACTGTGCGAAGACCGGGGAACGCTTCTACCGGCCACCGAAGCTGCCCAGCGCGGCGGCGCGCGACATCCTGCGCGGCCGCGCCAGCGGCGTCGACCCGATGCTCGCCGGGATCCTGTTCCGGATGATCGGTGCGCATCCGCCCGGCACCCTGGTGCGCCTGGCCAACCGCGAGGTCGCGGTGATCACCCACAACGCGATCGGCGGGGCACCGGTCGTGGTCGGCGTACTGAACCCGATGGACGAGCCGCTGCCGCAACCGACCGTGCGCGATGCCTCGAAGCTGGCGACGTCGATCCGCAGCTACGTGACCTTCGACCCGGCGATGCATCGCTTCGACCTCGACCGGCTGTGGGGCTACGCCGGCTGAACCAGGGGGCGGGCGTCCGGGGCTAGCCGTCCCGGAGGCGCCGTCAGCGGGTCCGCGACAGCCCCAGCCGCTGGTAGATCGGCCGCAGGTGTTCCCGGAACTCGGGCAGCCGGCGTCCCAGCCCGAGCGCCGCCAGCACGACACAGGCGCCGCCGGCCGCGATCACCGGTTCGACGCCGGTCTTCTGTGCGATCGCCCCCGCGACCAGCGCGCCGATCGGCGTCATGCCGAGGAAGCACATGGTGAAGAACGCCATCACGCGCGCACGCTTGTCCTCGTCGACGATCATCTGCGTGATGGTCGTGGTCGAGGTGACGATGGTGATGATGCAGCCGCCGACGATGAACAGCATCGCCATCGACAGCCACAGCAGCTGGCTGTACGCGAACACGACCAGCGCGAAGCCGCAGGCGAGCGTCGCCCGCTGGTTCAACTGGACCATGCCGAGGACGTTGTTGCGCCAGGCCAGGAACAGCCCGCCGAGCACGCCCCCGGTGCCGGCGGAACCGAGCAGGAGCCCGAGGGTCGCCGGCCCGCCGCCGAACACTTCGGCGGCGAAGATCGGCAGCAGCACCATGTACGGCGTGGCCAGTGAACCGACGACAGCGACGTGCTTGAGCAGCACGCGCAGCGGCATGATCGAACGCTGGTAGCGGTAGGCCTCGAGCAGTTCGCCGGCGATCGAGCGCCGGCGCGCGCTCGGCGTGTTGCGCGGGGCGTCGATGCGCCGCAGGGACACCAGCACGGCGATCTTGGACAGGCCGCTCGCCAGGAAGCAGCCCGCCTCGCTCGCCACATGGATGATGAAGCCGGCGAGCGTCGGGCCGATCATGCGGCCCGAATTCTGCATGAAGGCGCCGAACGCGAGCGCGCTGGGCAGGTCGGCGCGATCGTCGACCAGCACGGGCACGAACGACTGCCGGGCGGAGGTCTCCAGCGCCATCGCGGTGCCCATCAGGAACGCGGCCACCGGCACGTGCCATGCCTCGAGCAGTTCCATCCAGGCGAACGCGGCGAGCGCCAGGCCGTGCACCATCAGCGCCACCTGCATCACGACCAGCACCGAACGCCGGTCGAAACGGTCCGACAGCACGCCCGCGAACGGCGATACGAGCAGCATCGGGATCTGCGAGGCGAAGCCGGTCACGCCGAGCAGGAAGGCGGAGCCGGACAGCCGGTAGACCAGCCAGCTCATCGCGGTGGCCTGGATCCAGGTGCCGATCAGCGCCAGGCTCTGCCCGTAGAAGAACGTCCGGAAGTTCCGGTGGCGCAGCGCCCCGAAGCCCTTGATCATCGGGCGCTGCGCGCGGTCACTTCAGGCGCGCCAGCTGCGCACTCACTTTTTCCAGGGTCGCGGTGAAGCCGGCGAGCCGGGCGCGTTCCTGTTCCAGCACCGGCGCCGGCGCGCGGGCGACGAAATTCTCGTTCGCCAGCTTGGCCGTGGCCTTCGTGATCTCGTTCTCGAGCCGTGCGGCCTCCTTGCCCAGCCGCTCGCGCTCGGCGGCGAGGTCGACCTCGACCTTCAGCATCAGGCGCGTGGTGCCGACCACCGCGACCGGCGCATCGGCTGCATCCTCGTCGCCCGCGGCGCCGGCACCGGTCGCCGTTTCGCCGGCGACGGTCACCGTGGACAGCCTCGCCAGCGGCACCAGGTAACGGCCGAAGCGGGCGACCGAGCCGTCGTCGTCGCCGAAGGCCACCAGGGGCACCTTCTGCGCGGGCGACAGGTTGAGTTCGCCGCGCAGCTGCCGGCAGGCATTGACCAGCGCCTTCAGGCGCTCGATCGCCGCATCGCTCGCCGGATCGATGCGCTCGGGCTGGGACTGCGGGTACGGCTGCACCATGATGCTCGAGGTCTCGTCCGCGCGCCGCTTGCCGGCGGCGACCGACACCGTCTGCCAGAGCGCCTCGGTGATGAACGGGATCACCGGGTGCGCCAGGCGCAGGGTGGCTTCGAGCACGCGCAGCAGCGTGCGCCGGGTGCCGCGCTGCACGGCAGGGTCGTCGTCCTGCAGCTGCGCCTTTGCGAGTTCGACGTACCAGTCGCAGTACTCGTCCCATGCGAAACGGTAGATCGCCTGCGCGACGTTGTCCAGCCGGTAGTCGGCGAAGCCGCGCGCGACCTCCGCCTCGACCCGCTGCAGCTCGCCGATGATCCAGCGGTCTGCCTCGGACAGCACCACCGCGGCGCCTTCGTCCAGCCCGCAGTCATGGCCGTCGGTGTTCATCAGCACGAAGCGGGTCGCGTTCCACAGCTTGTTGCAGAAGTTGCGGTAGCCCTCGCAGCGCTTGAAGTCGAAGTTGACGTTGCGCCCGAGGGTCGCATAGGCCGCCATCGTGAAGCGCAGCGCATCGGCGCCATAGGGCGGGATGCCGGCCGGGAACTCCTTCTTCGTGCGCGCGGCGACCTTGGGCGCGGTCTCGGGGCGGCGCAGCCCGGTGGTGCGCTTCTCGAGCAACGGCTCGATCGCGATGCCCTCGATCAGGTCGACCGGGTCGATCGTGTTGCCTTCCGACTTCGACATCTTCTTGCCTTCGGCATCGCGCACGATGCCGTGGATGTAGACGTCGCGGAACGGGATGCGGCCGGTGAAGTGCAGGGTCATCATGACCATGCGCGCCACCCAGAAGAAGATGATCTCGTAGCCGGTGACCAGCACCGAAGAGGGAAGATACAGGTCGTACGCGGCCTTCTCGGCGGGCGCGGCACCCGGCTTCGCGGACGCCGGCCAGCCGAGGGTCGAGAAGCACACCAGCGCCGACGAGTACCAGGTGTCGAGCACGTCGGGGTCGCGCGCCAGCGGCCCGTCGCTGCCGCGCGCGCGGGCCTGTGCAAGCGCACCGGCCTCGTCGCGCGCCACGTATACATGGCCGTCCGGCCCGTACCAGGCGGGTATCTGGTGTCCCCACCAGAGCTGGCGCGAGATGCACCAGTCCTGGATGTTGTCCAGCCACTGGTTGTAGGTGCTGGTCCAGTTCTCGGGGAAGAACCGGACCTGGCCATCGCGCACCGCGTCGCGCGCGACCGCGCTGATCGAGCGGCCGGGATGCAGCGTTCCCTCCGGGGCAGGCTTGCCCATCGCGACGAACCACTGGTCGGTGAGCATCGGCTCGACCACCTCGCCGGTGCGCGCGCAGCGCGGCACCATCATCCTGTGCGGCTTCTCGCGCACCAGCAGGCCAGCCTCGCGCAGGTCGGCCAGCACCGCCTTGCGCGCGACGTAACGATCCATGCCGCGATACTTCTGCGGCGCGTTGTCGTTCACCTTCGCGTCGAGGGTGAGGATG
>JAIENF010000725.1 GCA_019751575.1 Burkholderiales bacterium | reverse complement strand
GGCGCCGAGAACACGACCAGGTTGCATCGGCCGTCCTTCACGTCGTAGCTGCGGTACACGGCATCGATGTCGGCGCGGGTGATGCGCATCCGGTCCGTCGGCGTGTTGCCGCCCAGCGCCGCTTCGACCGACTGCGCCTCCGGCGTCACGCCGACCATGTGGAACATCGCATGCGACCCGTAGCTCGCCAGCGACGCACCCAGGTGCTTGAGCTCGTCGGAGGTCGGCGAGCGCTGCAGCGGCGAGCCTCCCGGACCCGAGAACACCGGCACCGCGTAGTAGCTCTGGTGCGGCTCACCGACCAGCCGGCCGATCGCGCCCCAGTCTGCGAGGTCGGTCGGGTCCACGTCGAGTTCGACCGTGAAGTTCGCGCGCCGAACTGCATCGAGATGGAAGCCATACTCGGGCGTGCGTCCGGTGAGGGCGCTGGCCAGCGCCGACGGCCCGCCCTCGAAGTTGGTGCGCGCACCGAACACCGAGTTGGCATAGATGACGGTGCCGGTATCCCCCCAGGCCACGTGCTCGCCCAGGTGCGGCTGGTAGAGGGTCTGGTAGTTGATGCAGGTGTCGGCGGTGATCACGTTCATCTGCCGCAGGTGGGCGATGATCTGCCGTTCCTTCTCGACCTCGTCCTCGACCTGTTCGAGCTGCTTCACGTAGGAGAAATCGATGCAGCGCGCATTGGTCGTGATGCCGACCGCGCAATGCGTGCCGGCATCAGCCATCTGCTTGAGCCGCGACAGGCCGGCGTCACCCATCACCTCGATGTCGCCCATCATGTGCGCGTTGCTGATCGGCACGAAGCGCGTCGCGCCGAAGAAGTCTCCCACCGCGATCTGGAAGTCGATCGCTTCCTTGACTGCGGCGCCGCGGTCGCCCCGCTGCATGGCGAGCTCTTCGTCGTTCAACAGCATGGTCGATGGCATGGTTCCATTCCCTCAGGACAGATGCTGGCTCTTCGCGGCCTCGGCCAGGGCGAATGCCTGGGTACCCGCGCTCACGGTTCCACTGTAGCGCGAGAAGAACAGGAAGCCGTCGAACGGCGCCTTGATCTCTTCGAGCACGGCGTAGCTGTACAGGTCGATCACCCGCCCGAGCAACGTGCCCGCTGCGATCGGCTGGCCGATCTGCTCGGGCCGTTCGTACAGCGACTCGAGGTAGCCGCTGTTGTGCGGTCGCAGCTCGCGCCGGGCGACCAGGTCGAAGTGGATCTGCTTAGTCGAGGGCACCGGGGCATCGAGCAGCCCGAGGTGCGCCGCCAGCCGGTTCAGCCCGTCCATCGACTGCTTCGTGTAGGTGGCCGTGCTGTCCGGGCCGAGGAAGGTTCCGCCGACTTCCGGATTGCAGCTCGGGATGCCGCGCTTCGTCGTCACGTAGTGCGCCGACGTACCGGTGAGGTCGTTCTCGTGCACGAACGGCTGGCCGAACGCCCGGGCCATCTCGAAGCAGCGCTGCTTGACCTCGGCAGCCGCCTTGCCGTTGTAGTCGACCCGCCCCTGCAGGCGACCACCGGTTCCGCCTGCGTGGAAGTCGCAATGGAAGTCGATGTGGTCCAGGACCTGGGTGGTGATCACCGCCGCGATCATCTGCGTGGTGTTGCCACGGGCGTTGCCCGGGAAGGCCTCGTGCAGGTCGGTGCGTCCGTGCGGCTCAGGGGTGAGCCGCTGGCAGGCCGCCGTTGCCAGCGGGTTGGCCACCGACACCACGACGATGCGCCCGCACAGCTTCGCGGTATCCAGGCCGGCCAGCCACTGCCGGATCACCATCGTCGGCAGGAATTCGTCGCCATGCTGGTTGGTGATGATGCCCAGCGTGGGCCCCGGCTTCGCGCCGGTCACCACGTGCAGCGGCACCGTCAGTTCGGCGCCGTTGAGCATGGTGGTCACCGGAAGGCGCCGGAAGCTCCGGCCTTCCGCTTCGCCTGCCCACGCGGGCGCGGCACTCGCGGCGCCGCTCATCGTTCGACCTTGGCCGGCTGGCCCGATTCGATCGACTTCAGGATCGCCTCGAGGCCGCAGACACCGGCCAGGATGTCCTCGACCGGCATCACGTAGGGCCTGCCGGCCTCGATCGCGCGTGCGAACGCCTCGAGCTCGAGCTTCTCGGTGCGCTCGGCCGAGAACGTCTTGACCTCGCGCGGCTGGTCGATCATCTGGAGCGTCAGGTCCCAGGTCGGCAGGTGCTCGATGGCGCCGACCTCGGCCATGCCCTTGGTGCCGAAGAACTGCATGCGCCAGCACTCGGCACTCGCCAGCACCATCCCGAGGTAGGCGGTGGCACCGCTCTGGAAGCGGTAGAGCACCGAGGTCGTGTCGTCCACGCCGCGATCGAGCACCTGGCGGAAGCTCTGCGCATAGACCTGGTCGATCGGGCCGGTCAGGAAGATCATCGCATCCATGTTGTGCACGCCGCGGCCGGTGAGGCCGCCACCCGGGCTCTCGGTGCGGTCGGGGCGCCAGTGGTCGGGCGCGTAGCGGAACACGCTCGGGCCGTTGAAGTTGCCTTCGATGTGCAGCAACTGCCCCAGCGTGCCGTCCTCGAACATGCGCTTGATCTCGAGCAGCGCCGGCTGGAAGCGCCAGTTGAAGCCCAGCGACAGCGTGACCCCGCCTGCCTTGCAGGCGTCGATCGCGACCATCGCGTCCTTCTTGTTCAGCGTGAACGGCTTCTCGACGAACACGTGCTTGCCGGCCTTCGCGGCACGGGTGATCACGTCGACATGGCTCTTGTGCGGCGTGGTGATGACCACAGCGTCCACGTTCGGGTCGTTCAGCACGGCATCGAGGTCGCCGTGCAGCGGGAAGCCGTGCTCGTCGGCGAAGGCCTGCGCCTTCGCGGGCGTGCGGGTGGCACCGGCCACGAACCTGATCTGGTTGCTGCCGCGGGCGCAGGTGACCATGTTCTGGCCCCAGCGGCCGAGGCCGATGATGGCGGCTCGGATCATTGCGTGTTTCCTTCAGGGATGGCGGACGCTGCGCGTCCGGGAGGGCTTGAACCGGCTTCAGGCTGGCGCGTCAGCCGCGCGTGCGCGACAGGATGGCATCGGGGAACTGGAACACGTTGGCGGGCGACTCCTCGAAGCCATGGTCGCCCTTCAGGCGCTGCACCATCTCGAGCGCGTACGGCGCCGCACGGTAGAGCAGGATGCGTTGCGCATCGTTCAGGCGCAGTCCGGCCCGCTCGGCCATCATGTCGCACAGCGCGCGCGTCTTAGCATCGGTGTCCGGCGCATCGGTCGGCACCGGTATCGCCGCCAGCACGGGCTGCGCCGCGCCCGGCACCAGCACCGGCTCGCGTCGATGGAAATCGGTCGCAAGCTGGAACGCATGGCCGACGCGCAGCACCGTGGATTCGTCGAACGGGCGGCCGATCACCTGCATGCCCAGCGGCAACCCGCTGGCCGAGAAGCCGCTGCACACCACGAGGGCAGGACCGGCGGCGACGTTCGACGGCGTGAACAGGTTGGGCTTCTTCCAGAAGTTCAGCGGATCGTGGTGGTCGAGCCGCGGCGCGGCACCCTGGCCGATGGTGAGCAGGACGTCGTACTGGTCGAAGATGCCGGTCATCTGCGACACGGTGCGGCGATGCTCGCGCGTCGCCCGGAAATAGTCGCTCGACGAGAACAGGCAGGCGGGCAGCGCCCGCTGCAGGAAGTCCCAGCCGAAGTCCCCGGGCCGCTCCTGCAGGGCCTTCAGGTGGATGGTGAAGATCTCGGTCTCGGCGATGATCACCTTGATGTCGAACGATTCCTTCAGGGGACGCACCCGGGCGTCCTCGACCACCGCGCCGAGGCTGCGGAACACGCCGATCGCATCGTCCAGCGCGGCCACCACGTCGGCGGCCGCGGGCTGGTCTTCCTCCCAGTAGTGGCGCAGCACGCCGATGCGCAGGCCCTTCAGGTCGGTGGTCAGCGCTGCCCGGTAGTCCGGGATCCGGGCTCGGACCGAGCCGCTGTCGGCCGGGTCGAAGCCGGCCAGCGCCTGCAGCAGGATCGCGCAGTCCTCGACCGAACGCGCCATCGGGCCGCAATGGTCGAATGAAAACGAGTTGGGGATCACCCCGGCACGCGACACCAGCCCGAAGGTCGGCATCAGGCCCGACACACCACACCAGGACGCAGGGCCACGGATCGAACCGCCGGTGTCCGAACCCAGCGCGGCCGGCACGAAGCCCGCGGCCAGCGCAGCGCCCGAGCCACTGCTCGAGCCGCCGGTGAAGCAGGCGGTGTTCCAGGGATTGCGGGCGGGCGGCCAGGGCAGGTCGAAGGACGGGCCGCCATGCGCGAACTCGTGCGTCGCCAGCTTGCCGAGCAGCGTGGCACCGGCTTCGTAGAGCTTGCGGGTCGTGGTCGCATCCTGGGCCGGGATGCGGTCGATGCAGACGCGCGAATGGCCGGAGGTGAGGATGCCGGCCGTGTCGTAGATGTCCTTGAGGGCGAACGGCACGCCGTGCAGAGGCCCTTTCCACTCGCCGCGCGAGATCGCCGCGTCGGCGGCACGCGCCTGCTCGACCGCCAGCGTGGTGGTCGGCGTGATGAAGGCGTTGATCTGCGGCTCGAGGGTGTCGATCCGAGCGACCAGCGACTGGGTGTACTCGACCGCGGACAGCCGCTTCGACTGGATCAGGTCGGAGACCTCGGCGATCGTCAGCCGGTGCAGGGGAGGGGTGGCCGGGGCGGAACCGGGGGGCACTGAAGACATGGGACACCTCGCGCAGGTCGGGAAGCGCCGATTATCCCGCGTCCGCGCGCTTGCTGCTTTTCCAGGAGTGAAACCGGGCTCAACAGCCGCCCGGCGGGCTGTCCTGGATGCGATCGACGACGAAACCGGCACCACCCCAGCGATAGATGATCGACCGTCGGCCGGGCGCCGCCACCTTGCCGCCGGCACAGCGCGGGCCCTCGATCGCGAACCAGCGCACCAGCCTGCCATCGATCAGTTCCAGGCGCAGCGGTCCGATGGCGCCGGCGAACACGGGATCGG
>JAIENF010000724.1 GCA_019751575.1 Burkholderiales bacterium | reverse complement strand
GGTGTGGTCGCGCACGTACATCGTCGCGTACACGGCCAGCAGGAAGAAGCGGATCCACAGCTTGTTGACGCCGGTCAGCAGTTTCGGGTCGGCGCGCATCATCAGCGCGAGTGCCTCGCCGTGCCGGAACTCGTCGTTGCACCAGCGCTGGAACCACTTGAAGATCGGGTGGAAGCGGTGCTCGGGATGCCGCTCGAGCTGGCGGAAGATCGAGATGTAGCGCGCGTAGCCGATCTTCTCGGACAGGTAGGTCGCGTACAGGATGAACTTCGGCCGGAAGTAGGTGTACTTCTTCTCGCGCTTGAGGAAGCCGAGGTCGACCGCGACGCCGAAATCCTTCAGCGACATGTTGATAAAGCCTGCATGGCGCGACTCGTCGCGCGCCATGTAGTGCATCAGCTGCTTGATGTCCGGGTTGGTGACGTTCTTCTCGATCTCCTTGTACAGCACGCATCCGGAGAACTCGGAGGTCACCGAGGAGATCAGGAAGTCGAGGAACTCGCGCTGCAGCGCATCGGGCAGTTCGCGGATCTCGGAGCTGAACTCGGGCGTGCGCTTGAAGTGGTCGACGTTGTTGTCGCCCTCGAACTCGAGCATCAGCTTGTCCCATTCGGCACGCACCAGCGACACGTCCATGCGGTTCATCGCATCGAAGTCGGTGGTGTAGAACCGCGGGCTGAGCATCGTGCTCGCTTCCGCACGGCGGGTGGCTTCCAGGCCGGAGGTGATGACGGGTGCGGTGGTTTCCATCTTGTGTCTCCTGTCTCTACGGACGCAATGACTGCGAGGCGAGGGGTGCAACCTGCGGCGCGGTGGCACCGCCGTCGGCCGCGTCGGGTTTCATCAGCAGCCGGCCGAAGACGCCTGCGTTGGTCGGGCCGAACGATTCGAGGTCGATTCGGGTGCCGGTGGCGGTGTCGATCAGCGTGAGCCGGCCGTCCCTGCGCCCGATCAGCTGGAAGGGCAGGTCCGGGCCCAGGCCGCGCGCCTTGCGCTCGCGCGCAAGTGCACGCAGCGAGCCGCGCAGGAAGCCCTGCTCGCCGGTGAACGATTCGACCACGAGGCCGCTGCGCGCATCGATGACGGCGACGCCGCCGTTGGCGGTGTCCTCGAAGCGCAGTTCGCGGACCATCACCGCCTCGGCGTCCGGCGTGCGCACGTCGATGCCCGACACGCGCACGGCGGTGACCGCGACCAGCGAGACCGCCAGCAGGATCCCGATGCCCACCAGTGCGCCGCGGGGCACCTGGTCATGTACGGAAGCTTCGCTCATTCGGATCGGCCTGGTCTGTGGAGTTGAAAGGGTCAATGCGCCGGCAGGGCACCGGCGGCCGCGCCATGGGCTGCCTCGGATGCACGACGTGGCGCGACCACGGCGGGCGACGGCGATGCGACCGCACTGCCGGTCGCGGCCATGCCGGTCGCAGCCGACCACGCCTCGACCATCATGCGCGCGACGTTCGCGGCATCCGGGACGCTGCGCAGCATCGGCTGCGGATGCTTGAGGCACCACGGACGGGCATGCGGCCACAGGTTCAGGTAGCCGATATGGTCTGCCTCGGGAATCTGCACGGCGATGTCGCCGGTGCCGTTGGCGTCGACCCTGAGGTCGGCATTGCGCAGCGTGCGCAGCGGCAGGTTGTAGGTCAGCGTGAGCACGATGCCGATGCGCATCACCAGCCGCTTGTCGGTGAGCGTATAGACCGTCGTCCGGCTGGTCATCCAGGCCAGCGAGGCCAGCATGGCGAGCGCGAACAGCGGCAACGGCGAGAGCCAGAGCAGGTCCACCAGTGCCTCCCCGGCCGTCGCGCCGTCCGACACGAGCAGCATGCCGCGCACGAGGAGGATCAGCGCGAAGTAGATCGCCAGCTTGCGTACGTGGAAGACACGCCGGGCCAGCCCGCGCCACTCGGGCGAGCCCTGCCACAGGATGCGCTCGGCGGCGGGCAGCGGTTCGGGCAGCCCGAACTGCGGCTCGAGTTCATGCTCGTGTCCGTTGTAATCGACCGGATTGCTCATACCAGCGGGTCCGCACGTTCGGAGGTGGCGTACAACGTCCCGGCCGCGAAGAAGCCGCTGATCTTCTCGTCCTCGAACATCGTCACCTGTTCCGGGTGCTGCGTCACCGGTGCCTGGGCGATCTGCCCACCCAGCACGGCCTCGACCTTCACGCTGTCACGACCGATGCGCACGAACATCATCGGGATCAGTACGTTGCGTGCCGCGCCGGGCACCTCGACCTCGAGGAAGCGGAACGCCATTTCCATGCGGTCGACCCAGAGGTCCTTGACGATGCCCCCGACCACGCCGTCGGCGCCGACCACCGGCATGCCACGCGGATCGCGATCCTGGCGCGCGATGCCGAAGCCGGTCGCGATGCGCAGCGGTGCGGTCTTCGGATGCCCGTGCTCATCGGGCTCCGGCTTGTCGGACCGCCGGGCGAAGGCGCCCGGGCCGATGCCGGCGAGCAGCGGATTGCCGGTCGGCACCAGCGGCGCGCCGATCCACGAGTGGTTCGGCTCGGCGTGGATCTCCGGCTCGCGCTTGTTCGGGTCGGGCACCACGACCAGCGAGCCGTCGTGCATCCTGTAGGTCTTGGGCGCGGGCACCGGCCAGCCGGTGATCTTGCCGCGCGCATGGCCGTCGGTCTCCATCGGGTAGCCTTCACGATGGTTCTCGCGGATCAGGTAGTAGATCAGGCCGAAGAAGAACGCCCAGAACGCGTACAGCACGAGCTGCGCGACGTCTACATACTGCGTGATGGCTCCGGTTCCCATGTTCCGTTCTCCTAGTTGCGGATATTCCGCTTCGGGTGATGACTGCTTCGGTCAGCCGGGCAAACCGGCCAGGCCGAACTTCGATGACGCGCTGCGCCGGGACTGCCCGATCGGCCGGACGAGGGGTCCGAGCGCGATCAGTGTTGCGAACAGCAGGTAGATCTCGATGTGCCAGACGAAGCTGTAGCCGGTGCTGCGGGTCATCAGCGCCTCGCCCAGCAGGCCTTGCGTGGCGACATGCGAGACCGTGTCGCGGATCGCGCCGCCCAGTGCTATCGCGACGCCGGCGCAGGTCGCCTGCACCGCGCCCCAGGCGCCGAGCGCGAGGCCGACATGTTCGCGGCGCTCCATGCCCATGGCGGCACACAGGGTGCCGACGGCGAACAGGCCACCACCGAATCCGATCAGCAGCGTCCCGGCACGGAACAGCAGCGGCGATTCGAGCGGCGCGGAGAACACGACCGCCGCGAAGGCCGGCAGGCCGAGCACGGCGCCGACGGCGGCCACGCGCATCGGGTCAGTGCCGCGGGTGAGCACGCGGGCCGCGATGGCGAAGGCGGCGAGCGATCCGCCCGCCAGCACCGCAGTCAGGCCGGAGGTCGCGCCGACCGACAGGCCGAGCACTTCTGCGCCGTAGGGTTCGAGCACGATGTCCTGCATGTTGAACGCCATCGTCCCCAGGCCGACCGTCCACAGGAAGCGCTTCGCGCCCGGCTGGCGGATGAAGATGCGCCAGGTGTCGCGGAAGCCGGGGGCATCGGCCGCGCGGTCGCGGTTGCGTGCCGGGTTGCGCGGCTCCTGCTTCCAGACGGCGATCACGTTCAGCAGCACGGTCAGTACCGCGGCGCCCTGGATCACCTGCACCAGGCGGGTCTCGGAGAAGTTCGCCAGCGCAACGCTGTAGACGATGCCCGCGCCGACCATGCCGACCAGCAGCATCACGTACATCAACGCGACCACCCGCGGCCGCGTCTGCTCGGAGGCGAGGTCGGTGGCCAGTGCGAGGCCGGCGGTCTGCGTGGTCTGCACGCCGGCACCGACCAGCAGGAAGGCGGCAGCGGCCCCCGCATGGCCGAGCCAGATCGAGCCGGGTTCGCCGCGGCCGGTCAGCAGCAGCAATGCGAACGGCATGATCGCCAGGCCGCCGAACTGCAGGAAGGAGCCGATCCAGATGTAGGGCACGCGGCGCCAGCCGAGCGCCGAGCGATGGGTGTCGGAGCGGAAGCCGACCAGCGCGCGGAACGGCGCGACCAGCACCGGCAGCGAGACCATCAGGGCGACCAGCCAGGCACCGACGCCCAGTTCGACGATCATCACCCGGTTCAACGTACCGACCAGCAGCGCGAGGGCCATCCCGACCGACACCTGGAACAGCGACAGGCGCAACAGGCGCGCCAGCGGCAGGTCGTCGGTCGCCGCATCGGCGAACGGCAGGAACCGCGGACCGAGCGTGCGCCAGTCGGGCGCGAGCTTCTGGCTCATGCCCCAGGCGAGACGGGTCAGCGGCTTCGTGCTCATCTGCGGATCAGTTCCATCGCCTGCGAGATGTAGAAGCCGCTCGACACGCGCAGCGTGCGGTCGCAGGCCCAGCCATCCAGCGCCGGCTCGGTGGCTACCGCGCGGCGAAGCGCCGCTTCGGCCAGCGGCACGATCATCGGTGCGCGGTCGCCGCGCGGAAACAGCTTGCCGACGCCGTGCATCACCGACAGCAGCGCGGTACGCGGGGCGAAGGTGAACACCAGCGAGGTGGATGTGCGCGCGGAAAGTGCCCCGAGCACGCGGATCACGTCCTCGCGGTTGTAGTGGATCAGCGAGTCCATGCCGACGACGTGGTCGAAGGCCCCGAGCGCCGGATCGAGCATGTCGCCGGAGCGGAAGTCGATCGTGCCGCTACGCGCGCCCGTCGCCGCGCGGTCCTTCAGGTCCTGCGGCAGGCGTTCGCGCGCGAGGTCGACCAGCGTCGGTGACAGGTCGATCGCGACCACCTCGGCGCCGCGCCGGGCGGCCTCGACCGCCAGCGCACCGGTGCCGCAACCCGCATCCAGCAGGCGACGGCCCGTCATGTCGGCGGGCAGCCAGGACAGCAGCGTGCTGCGCATCGTGTCGCGCCCGGCGCGCACCGTCGCGCGGATGCCGCTGAC
>JAIENF010000163.1 GCA_019751575.1 Burkholderiales bacterium | reverse complement strand
CCTCGCTGTCGGCTACCGGGCAAACCTCGAAAGCCGGGTGGCCAGCCGCATCCTGCTCAGCCTGGGGGAATGCCGCTATGCGAGCGAGCAGGACATCTATGCGTTCGTGAAGTCGATCGACTGGCCGGCGCTGTTTACCGTCGATCGAACGTTGCGGGTGGACGTGTCGGCGATCCGCTCGCCGCTGCGCAGCCTCGAGTTCGCGACGCTGCGGGTGAAGGATGCCATCTGCGACCGGTTCCGAGAGAAGCAGGGGGTGCGGCCAAGCGTGGATACCGTGTCGCCGGACGTGCGGGTACAGCTGTTCCTGACCGCCGATTCGATGACCGTCTACCTCGATCTCTCCGGCGATCCGCTGTTCAAGCGTGGCTGGCGCGAGGACGCCGGGGAGGCACCGCTGCGCGAGAACCTGGCCGCCGGCATGGTCGCACTGTCCGGCTGGCAGCCGGGCACGCCGTTCCTCGACCCGATGTGCGGCAGCGGCACGATCGCCATCGAGGCGGCGCAGATGATGCTCGGCATCGCGCCCGGGCTCGGTCGCAGCTTCGGCTTCGAGCGGCTGCGCGGTTTCGATGCCGTGCTCTGGAAGCAACTGCTCGATCACGCCAGTGATCGGGTCGACCGCGGACGCCGGCAGGTTGCGGTGTTCGGCTCGGACCGGGAAGGCGGGTCGGTGGTGGCCGCGCGGGCAAATGCCGCGAGGGCCGGCGTCGACCGGGCCGTGCAGTTCCAGGTGGTCGATATGCGCCGTCGCGAAGCGCCGGCTGCGGCCGGCATCCTGGTATCGAACCCGCCGTATGGCGTGCGCCTGGAGAGCCGCGAATCGCTCGAGCTGTTCTATCCCCAGCTCGGCGCTGCCCTCAAGGCCTCGTTCGCCGGCTGGACCGCCTACCTGATCTCGCCCGAGATGAAGCTGCCCGGCCAGCTCGGCCTGAAGGCCTCGAAGCGCACCGTGCTGTTCAACGGCGCCATCGAATGCCGACTGTTCGAATTCCGCATGGTCGCCGGCTCCCACCGCCGCTGAAGGGACATAAATCCGGGTCAGAGACGAATTTCCCTCGGGAAATTCGTCTCTGACCCGGATTTATGTCTGACCCCAAGTTTTCAGACGATGTTTAGGTGGTCGATGCCGCCCATCACGTCGCGGTCCTTGGACTCGGAGCTGTGCAGCTTGATCTGCAGGCGCAGGTCGTTGACCGAGTCGGCATTGCGCAGGCCGTCCTCGTAGCTGATCGAGCCTGCCTCGTACAGGTCGAACAGCGCCTGGTCGAACGTCTGCATGCCCATCTCGCGCGACTTCTTCATGATTTCCTTGATCTCGTGCACGTCGCCCTTGAACACGAGGTCGGAGATCAGCGGGGAGTTGAGCAGCACCTCGACCGCGGCGACCCGGCCCTTGCCTTCGCGCCTGGGGATCAGGCGCTGCGACACGATGCCCTTGAGGTTCAGCGAAAGATCCATCAGCAGCTGCGGCCGGCGCTCTTCCGGGAAGAAGTTGATGATCCGGTCGAGTGCCTGGTTGGCGTTGTTCGCGTGCAGCGTGCACATCGCCAGGTGTCCGGTCTCGGCGAAGGCGATCGCGTAGTCCATCGTCTCGCGGTCGCGCACCTCGCCGATCAGGATCACGTCGGGGGCCTGGCGCAGGGTGTTCTTCAGCGCCGTGTGCCAGGACTCGGTATCGACCCCGACCTCGCGGTGGGTGACGATGCAGTTCTTGTGTTCGTGCACGAACTCGACCGGGTCTTCCACCGTGATGATGTGGCCATAGCTGTTCTCGTTGCGGTAGCCGATCATCGAGGCGAGCGAGGTCGACTTGCCGGAACCGGTGGCGCCGACGAAGATGACCAGGCCGCGCTTGGTCATCGCCACGTCCTTCAGCACGTTCGGCAGCCCGAGGTCCTCGAACTTCGGGATGGTCGAGGTGATCGTGCGCAGCACCAGGCCCACCCGGCCCTGCTGCATGAACGCATTGACCCGGAAGCGGCCGATGCCCGGCGGGCTGATCGCGAAATTGCACTCGCGGGTGGCCTCGAACTCGGCTGCCTGCCGGTCGTTCATGATCGAACGCGCGAGGTCGGCGGTATGGGCGGGCGTCAGGGTCTGGTTGGACACCGGAACCACCTTGCCGTCGAGCTTGAACGCCGGCGGGAAGCCTGCGGTGACGAACAGGTCAGACGCTTTCTTGCTGACCATGACGCGCAGCAGTTCGTGTACGAACTTGATGGCCTGATCGCGTTCCATTCGGTGTGTGTCCTTGCCTGGGTCGTTGCGCTGCCGTGTGTCGATGCGTCAATGCGCCGCCACGGCCTACTGGAAGTTGTCCTTGTTCGCGGCCTTCATCTTCGCTTCGGCGGAGGACACGATGTTGCGCTTGACCAGTTCCTGCAGGTTCTGGTCGAGCGTCTGCATGCCGAACGTCTGGCCGGTCTGGATCGCGGAATACATCTGCGCGATCTTGTTCTCGCGGATCAGGTTGCGGATGGCCGGGGTGCCGATCATGATCTCGTGCGCCGCCACGCGCCCGGTGCCGTCCTTGGTCTTGAGCAGGGTCTGCGAGATCACCGCGCGCAGCGATTCGGAGAGCATCGCGCGCACCATCTCCTTCTCGGCGGCGGGGAACACGTCGATGATCCGGTCGACGGTCTTCGCCGCGGAACTCGTGTGCAGCGTGCCGAACACCAGGTGGCCGGTCTCGGCGCCGGTCAGCGCGAGGCGGATGGTCTCGAGGTCGCGCAGCTCGCCGACCAGGATGATGTCGGGATCCTCGCGCAGCGCCGAGCGCAGCGCGTTGGAGAAGGACAGCGTGTGCGGCCCGACCTCGCGCTGGTTGATCAGGCACTTCTTGCTCTCGTGCACGAACTCGATCGGGTCCTCGATGGTGAGGATGTGGCCGTAGTCGTTGTTGTTGATGTGGTCGACCATCGCCGCCAGCGTGGTCGACTTGCCCGAGCCGGTCGGGCCGGTCACCAGCACGATCCCGCGTGGCTGGTTGGAAATCTCGGCGAAGATCGGCGGTGCCTTGATCTCTTCCAGCGACAGCACCTTCGACGGAATCGTCCGCAGCACCGCCGCCGCGCCGCGCTGCTGCACGAAGGCATTGACCCGGAACCGCGCCAGGTTCGGGATCGCGAACGAGAAGTCGATCTCGAGGTTTTCCTCGTAGGTCTTCCGCTGCTGGTCGTTCATGATGTCGTACACCATGCCGTGCACGTCCTTGTGCTCCAGCGGCGGCAGGTTGATCCGGCGCACGTCGCCATGGACCCGGATCATCGGCGGCAGGCCGGCGGACAGGTGGAGGTCGGAGGCCTTGTTCTTGACGACGAATGCGAGCAGTTCGGAGATGTCCACTATACTTTCCCGGCAGTTGAATTCGATACGAATCGCGCTTCCTGCACTGAATGTGCAGCGCAGGACGACCAGCCCACGGGTCTAGATCGGCCGGAAGCCCACGCTCTTTAGCGCGTCCCGGTGATCCGCTGCCCCGCTTCTGCTTCCGCCGACCGCCCGTTTCCGCCCTTGCCGGCCCTTCCGTCCCTCCTGATGCGTGCGATCCATCCTTCCGAACCCGGCTTCAAGTCATTGACGCGTCGAGGTTAATTATGGGAGCCATCGGCGAGAACTTGCAAGCTGTTCGTGCGCGGATCGCCGCCGCGGCGCAGGCGGCCGGCCGCGATTCATCGTCGATCGGACTGCTCGCTGTCAGCAAGACGTTCGGCGCCGAGGCGGTGGTCGCAGCCTCGGCGGCCGGCCAGCGGGCGTTCGGCGAGAGCTATGTGCAGGAGGCGATCGACAAGATCGCGCAGGTCGGCGACCCGGGCATCGAATGGCATTTCATCGGTCCGCTCCAGAGCAACAAGACGCGCCCGGTGGCCGAGCATTTCGATTGGGTGCATTCGGTGTCGAGCCTGAAGATCGCGCGACGGCTGTCCGAACAGCGTCCGCCCTCGCGCGGTGCATTGTCGGTGTGCCTGCAGGTGAACGTCAGCGGCGAATCGACCAAGGCCGGGGTCTCGGAAGCGGAGCTGCCGGACCTTGCGGCCGCGGTGGCGACACTGCCGGGGCTGCGGCTGCGCGGCCTGATGGCCATTCCGGCCCCGGCTGAAGGTTTCGACGCCCAGCGCCTGCCTTTCGCCCGCCTGGCGCGGATGCGCGACCGGCTGGTGGCCACCGGCCTGTCGCTCGACACCCTGTCCATGGGCATGTCGGACGACCTCGAGGCGGCGGTCGCCGAGGGCGCGACCTGGGTGCGCGTGGGTACCGCGATCTTCGGCGCGCGGCCTTCGGCGACGATAGGCACAATCGGGGCCTGAGGCGCGAAAGCGGCGTTTTCCCGGCGAAGACCGGTCCATTCCTGCAGGAGTTGTCTTGATGAAGGTCTGTTTCATCGGCGGCGGCAACATGGCTTCGGCCATGATCGGCGGCCTGCTCAAGAGTGGCCTGGCCGCGGATTCGGTCACGGCGGTGGATGTCGACGCAGCGCAGCGCGAACGCCTTGCGGCCCGCTTCGGCGTGCGTGCGTTCGATTCCGCGCCGCCAGCCATCGCGGGCAGCGACTGCGTGGTACTGGCGGTCAAGCCGCAGCAGGTCAGGAATGTCGCGGCTGGCCTGGCGCCGCTGCTCGACGGCCAGCTGGTGGTGACCATTGCCGCCGGCATACGCACGGCCGACCTGGCCCGCTGGCTGGGCGGCTACGACCGCATCGCGCGCGCGATGCCCAATACCCCCGCGCTCATCGGCCAGGGCATTGCCGGCCTGTATGCCGGGCCTGCCCTCTCCCCTGAAGACCGGTCCAGGGTCGAGCGCATCCTCGGTGCCGTGGGGAGCGTGCTCTGGGTCGAGCGCGAAGCACTGATCGACGCGGTGACGGCGGTCTCCGGCAGCGGTCCGGCGTATGTGTTCATGATGATC
>JAIENF010000226.1 GCA_019751575.1 Burkholderiales bacterium | reverse complement strand
AGGCAGGTTAAACACCCTGGTCAATTTTCGGTCGGCACTACCCCGTTTAGATGGTCAATTTTCGGCCGGCGCCAACAATCGACTCCTCGTCGAGCTTGAAGACCCGGCCGGGCGATCCCTCGGCATACGCCACGGTCTCGAATGCCAACGAGCTGTGGCCTTCGGCCTCGCGGTTCCAGAAGTCCACTAGGGCATAGGCGAACACGCCGTTATGTAGAGATGCTTTGGGCCCGCGACGGAAGGCGTATTGACTCTTGTGGACTTCTTGTAGCAAGCCCAATTCACCCAAAAGCGGTTCTGCAAAGTCTTCAGGAGATCCTGCCGCAGAGCGCGGCGCGTAACTGCGAATGCAAGTCTCTAAGTCGCGCGAAATCGTGGAAGCTGACAACCGATGTTTCGGGTCGAGCTCGCGCGCGTAGCGGGACAAAGGTTCTTCAAGCTCCTGACGTGTGAAAGTCGGAACGGTCACATGGTTAAACAACCAGTGCCAAGTGGTCGATCGAAGACAGCGGCCTGCGAGCTGCCAATGAGCGAGCCAGCCTGTCGTCGGACTTTCGGCATAAGGGTCGAGCCCGCCATCACGGAGGATCTCGTTAGCCATGCTACTAGTGCGGAAACAATCGCCATCTTCAAACATGACACCGCAAGCCAATGCCCAATGGCGAATCGATGCGACCATGTTCTTGCCTACGCCGAAACTAGCGATCGCCTGCTCGTTTGCGAACGTCGATTTGTCAATCCGCTCGCCGTTAATGGCTTGGTCAAATGCTTTCTTGAGCCACATTTGGCGCAAGGGGAACGTTTCGTGCCCCGAAAAATGCGCCGGAGTTTTTCCACTAGTGCTTGATGTGGCGTTGTTCATGGACCTATCTTAAGCTGAACTGGTGGGCGTCGCCAGTTGGAAGTAGACGCCAAGTTGTACGCATTGGTCCGACATCGACCTGCGAGGCTCTCGCAGCCCCGTACCCGCAGCCGAAGTCACAGTCTCCTTAAGGCTGCGAGCGACCTGCGAGCGCGACAAACGCGTAGTTGAGCCTGAAACCGAGCCGGTACGGCGAGTTACCGATCATCAGTGAGCAGACTAAGTGCCTGTTTTTGTATGTTTTTGCACGAACTCGACCTCGGTCACTGAAACTGTCGAGCTACTCCACCGTCACCGACTTAGCCAAATTCCTCGGCTTATCCACATCCGTCCCCCTCGCCAGCGCCGTGTGATACGCCAGCAACTGCAGCGGCACCACATGCAAGATCGGTGACAACGCCCCGTAATGCTCCGGCAGCCGGATCACCTGCACGCCCTCGCTGGCGGTGATCTGCGAGTCCCCGTCCGCGAACACGTACAGCTCGCCGCCGCGGGCGCGCACCTCGGCCATGTTGCTCTTGAGCTTCTCCAGCAGCGTGTCGTTCGGGGCCACCGTCACCACCGGCATCGCCGAGGTCACCAGCGCCAGCGGGCCGTGCTTCAGTTCGCCCGCGGGATACGCCTCGGCGTGGATGTAGCTGATCTCCTTCAGCTTGAGCGCGCCTTCGAGGGCGATCGGGTAATGCAGGCCGCGGCCGAGGAACAGGGCGTCTTCCTTCTTCGCGAAGGTCTCGCTCCAGGCGATGATCGCCGGCTCCAGTGCCAGCACGGTCTGCACCGCGGCGGGCAGGTGGCGCAGCGCGGCCATCGCGGCGTGCTCGGCCTGGGCATCCAGGCGGCCACGCACCTTGGCCAGCGTGTTGGCCAGCAGGTACAGCGCGACCAGCTGCGTGGTGAATGCCTTGGTCGAGGCGACGCCGATCTCGGTGCCGGCGCGGGTGAGGAAGCGCAGCGTCGCTTCGCGCACCATCGCGCTGGTGGCGACGTTGCACACCGCCAGCGTGTGGGTGTGTCCGAGTTCGCGCGCATGCTTGAGCGCCGCCAGCGTGTCCGCGGTCTCGCCCGACTGCGAGATCGTCACCACCAGGGCGCGCGGGTTGGGCACCGATTCGCGGTAGCGGTATTCGCTGGCGATCTCCACCTGCACCGGCAGCCGCGCGATCGATTCGATCCACTGCTTCGCCACGCAGCCGGCGTAGTAGCTGGTGCCGCAGGCGAGGATCAGCACCGCGTCCACCTGCGGGAACACGCTCGCCGCGCCCTCGCCGAACAGGGCCGGGTCGATGCCGCCGACGGCTTCCAGCGTGTCGGCGATCGCGCGCGGCTGCTCGAAGATCTCCTTCTGCATGTAGTGCCGGTAGGGCCCGAGCTCGGCGTCGGCCGCATCACTGGTGACGGTGCGCACTTCGCGCTCGACCGTGCGCCCGTCGCGATCGACGATGCGGTAGCCCTTCGGCGTGAGGTCGGCGACATCGCCTTCCTCGAGGTAGACGATGCGGTCGGTGGTGCCGGCCAGGGCCAGGGCGTCGCTGGCGAGGAAGTTCTCGCCTTTGTTCTTCCCGACCCCCAGCACCAGAGGTGAGCCGAACCGGGCGCCGCACAGCCGGTGCGGCTCGGCCTTGGCGAACACGGCGATCGCGTACGCGCCGTGGAAGCGGGCGGCCGCGGCGCGCACGGCGTCGAACAGGTCACCCTTGTAGAGGTGGTGCACCAGATGGGCGATCACCTCGGTGTCGGTCTGCGATTCGAACACGTAGCCGAGCGCCTGCAGCTCGGTACGCAGCTGTTCGTAGTTCTCGATGATGCCGTTATGCACCACCGCGATCTCGCCGCCGGAGAAGTGCGGGTGCGCGTTGCTCGTGCTCGGCGCGCCATGCGTCGCCCAGCGGGTGTGCGAGATGCCGGTGCTGCCGGCCACGCCCTCGTGCTCGACCTGCGCCTTCAGCTCGGCGACGCGGTGCGTGCTGCGGGTTCGTTGGAGCTGGCCGTCCTGGTGCACGGCCACGCCGCAGGAGTCGTAGCCGCGGTACTCGAGGCGGCGCAGGCCCTCGACGAGCACGGGGACGATGTCACGGGAGGCTACGCCGCCGACGATGCCGCACATGGGGGGTCAGGCCTGAGGGCTGCCGGTGGGGCGGCAGGGGTGGGTGTTGCGCGTTGCGGGGGGGAGTTTCGGGGGCTTTGGCATGGCTATTGATGATAGCGCCTGCGGGAGGGGTCTGGCAGCATGGTCGTTCATCAGGAAGCAGGCTGCGCATGCCCTTTGGCGCCTGCGCTACCATTTGTGTCGGCAGTCGTGTGGTTATCCGGAGTTCAGAGATGAAAACCTTCTCGGCAGTGATTGAACAGGACGCGGCCACGGGCCTCTACGTCGGCTTCGTTCCTGGCTTTCCGGGCGCGCACTCCCAGGGTGAAACGCTGGAAGAGCTGGAGCACAATCTTCAGGAAGTCATTGCGATGCTCCTGGAAGACGGAGAGCCTGAACTGGAGTCCCATTTCGTCGGGGTGCAGAACGTCGCCGTTGCCTGATCCGTGGGCAACCTTCCCGTGCTGAAGCCCGCGGAAGTCGTGGCGATTCTAGCGAGGATGGGCTTTGGAAGTACGGCAACGCGGCTCACATAAGCAGTTTCGCGACGGATCGGGGCGCGCGACGACGGTGCCATTTCATCAGGGACGTGACATCTCGCCGATCTTGTTGCGCCAGATATGTCGCGATATCGGCGTCACTGTCGACGAGTTCCTGTCCAATCGGTAGGGCGTGGCGCTGAATTCAGCGTACATCAGGCACTCAATCCTGCGGCGACGTACAGAAGCTCAGTCGTTCGGACGACTTCGTCGCGGAAGCACGGATCGAGTTCGTTCGCGGAGCGCAGTTCCTCCTGGTTCTCGATAATGCCGTTGTGCACCACCGCGATCTCGCCGCCGCAGAAGTACGGGTGCGCGTTGCTCGTGCTCGACCTGCGCCTTCGTCAACGGCTTGACTGGGACGAATTGACATATCCAATAAGGCATAGGCAGAATAAGACATGTGGCGGATCGAAGAGCATCGGCGCGTCGAAAAGCAGCTCTCGGGCGCGGTGCCACCGGAAGTGCTGAAGCGCTACGAAAAGTGGAAAGACATCGCAGCCCTGACCGGCCCCGCCGGCTTGCGTGCCATCAAGGGATTCCACGACGAGGCGCTGTCTGGACAATGGAGCGGGTTTCGGTCGTCCAGGCTGGGCTTGCAGTGGCGCGTCATCTACAAGGCGAACGCGACGGCGCTACTGGTACAGATCTTCGAAGTGACGGCCCACGATTACAGGAGGCCCTGAAATGAGTGAATTCAATGTCGCCCGCAAGCGTGTCGACGTCAGTCCCGGGGAATCCGTGCGCATCCTCCGCGAGTTGCAGGAGTTGAGCCAGAACCAGCTCTCGGAGCTGACCGGCATCTCCCAGGCGACGCTGTCCGCGATCGAGAACGGCCGCGTGAACCTCGGCGTCGAACGCGCGAAGGTGCTGGCGCGCGCGCTGAAGTGCCACCCGGCGGTGCTGGTGTTTCCGGGGTGGGACCAGGGCGTCGACGAGGCGGCGTAGACGACGCCCCGCCTTTCCGCTAGACGGGCTCGTCCGGCGGTGGCGCCAGCCCTCAACGTCTCCTGTACGGGCCCATGCAGGCTGACTTCGCAGAGTCGAGGCACAGCTTCATGCTGGACCCGCTGATGTCGAGATAGGCCAGGTACCGGGTTCCGACCGTCGAGCGTGTCGTTCCATCACAGTCGGTGCCACCGTCGTCGGTGGCAACCGTGTAGATCAACTGGCGGCCGGTTCGCGCACGGTTCTCCTTCACCGAATACGTTCCCGTCGTGTTCTTCTGGCCGTTCAGCACCTTCGCCGTTCCATCCGGGGAAAACGTGCGCGTGATCGAGCACGCGGGCTTAGGCATCTGCCAGGCCCAGGTTCCGATGAGGTCGGCGTTACCTGCGGCCCGTGCAGTGGAGGGCGAGGCCAGCAGGATGAGGAAGGCAGCGACGACCATCAGGATCACTGCTGCGATCAAGGC
>JAIENF010000703.1 GCA_019751575.1 Burkholderiales bacterium | reverse complement strand
CTTTGTCTTCCCTGGCGGACCCGGCATGATCACTCATTACGCAGTAGGCATCGCGGTGACAATCGTCGCCGTCGTCATGGTCGCGATCATCGTGTTTGGTGCCCGGTCGCCGCACGGGCATGACGATCACCACTGATCGTTCGCTGCGCCAGGCCTCCAGGCGTCCGTCGCAGCCTCGGGACCCGGTGCCTGCAGGGGGATGTTAGCCGACCGCGCACGGCATCACAGTGGTCGATGCAGATGAACGAAGACGGTCCGGCCCACACGATCGTCGATGGTGGGTGAGACGACGCAACGCGTGCGCCCGGCATGCCGCACCGGTCCCGATGGGCGCGATCGGGTCGACTACCGCGCAGTCATCCTGCTCGCTGCCCCGCTGTTCGCCAACAGTGGTGTGCAGGCTGCACTCAACCTGACCGACACCTGGTTCGTCGGTCGGCTGTCCACCGATGCCACGGCGGCGATGGGCGCCATCCACTGGCTGATCCTGGGCGCGATCTTCCTGCTCGGCGGCGTCGGCATGGGCGTGCAGACGCTGGTCGCCCAGCACCATGGCGCCGGCCGACCGCATGAGGCCGCGCGGTCGCTGTGGACCGGATTGTGGGTGGCGTTGGCCATCGCCCCGCTGTTCCTCCTGCTCGCCGTGTCCGGCACCTGGATGCTGCGCCCGTTCGCCCTGGCACCGGAGATCGAATCGCTCGCGGTCGAGTACTGGTGGCCGCGGCTGCTCGGCGCCCCGCTGGCGGTGGGGCTCTGGGCCGTGTCGGGGTTCTTCAACGGCGTCGGCCGTACCCGCGTGACGCTCGGCCTGATGGTCATGGTCGCGCTGCTGAACGCGCCGCTGAACGAGTTGCTGATGTTCCGCCTCGGCTGGGGCATCGCCGGCGCCGCATGGGCGACCAACATCGCCCTGGCCTGCGGCATCGTCCTCGCGCTGCTGCTGTTCCTGTCGAAGCGGGTGCGCGACGAGTACGGCTCGCATCGATACTGGCGCCCGGAACCGCGGCGCCTCGGCGTGCTGCTGGCGCTCGGGCTGCCGATCGGGGTCGCGATCTCGGTCGATGTGCTCGGCGCGGCGCTGTTCCAGATCATGCAGGTCCAGCTGGGGCCGGTCGATGGCGCGGCGACGCAGATCGTGATGATGCTGACCTCGATCGCGTTCATGCCGGCGGTCGGCATCGGCATCGCCGGCACGACGCTGGTGGGCCAGTCGATCGGCGCCGGCGATCGCGAATGGGCCGCGCGCGTGGGCAACGCGACCATCCGCCTGTCGGTGGTGTACATGGGCATCGTCGGGGTGCTGATCGCAGCGTCGGGGCCATGGGTGATTCCACTGTTCGTGGCCAAGAGCGACCCGAACTTTGCCGCCACCGTCGCGCTGGCCACCTCGCTGGTCTGGATCGCCGCCCTCTACCAGGCGTTCGATGCACTCCACCTCGGCAGTTCGTTCTGCCTGCGCGGCGCGGGCGACACCCGCTTCGCCGCCATCGCGTTGCTGGTGCTGTCATGGGGACTGTTCGTGCCGCTCGCGCACACCCTGACCTTCGCCCCCGGACAGGGCTGGATCGACGGCCTGCCCCAGTACGGCCTCGGCGCCACCGGCGGCTGGATCGCCATCACCGCCTACATCAGCCTGCTCGGCATCACCCTGCTGCTGCGCTGGCGCTCCGGCGCCTGGCGCCGCATCCACCTCTGAAAATCGTCTCTGACCCGAATAGACAATCCGGGTCAGAGACGATTTATTTCAGCCGGCGGCGCAGGGCCATGCCGATCGCATCGACCACGGTCACGCAGGCGAGGATGCAGATCAGGATGGCGGACACCTGGGGATAGTCCATGATGCGCAGGGACGACAGCAGTTCGGTGCCGATGCCGCCGGCGCCCACGGCGCCGAGCACGACCGAGGCGCGGAAGTGGTACTCCCAGCGGTAGATCACGGTGTCGGCCATCTGCGGCAGCACCTGCGGCAGGATGGCATGCAGGATCACCTGCACCGGCGTGGCTCCGGCCGCGCGCGCCGCCTCGATCGGCTTCGGGTCGACATGTTCGATCGCCTCGGCGAAGAACTTGCCGACCATGCCGATCGAATGCAGGCCGAGTGCGATCACGCCGGGCAGCACGCCGAAGCCGACAGCCGCCACCAGGATGATGCCCAGGATCAGTTCCGGCAACGAACGGAGCAGGTTCAGCAGCATCCGGGTCGCATGGTAGGTGCCACGCCCCGGCGTCGTGTTCGCCGCGGCCAGGAAGGCGAGCGGCAGCGAGAAGATCACCGCGAACGCGGTGCCGGCGATGCTCATCGCGAGCGTGTCGAGCAGCGGCCGCATCCACGCCTGCCAGCGCGCGAAGTCCGGCGGCATCATCTCGGAGCCGATCTGGATGATCGCCGGGATGCCTTCGGCCAGCCGCTCGAGGTCGAACAGCCCGGTCAGCCAGAAGGAGCCCACCACCAGCGTGAGCAGCGCGGCCAGCCGCCGCAACGCCTGCCGCTCGCGCGCGCGATCCCCGTGCAGCCAGGTGTCGAGCCGGTCCCCCGACGTCGATCCGCTGCGCACGATGGCGGCCTGTGCGTGCGTCTCCATCGGCCTACTGCTGCTTCGACAGGTCGAGGTTGAGGATCTTCGCCGTCTCGCGCAGCACGTCGTAGGCCTTGTCGTCGGTCGCGGCGAACCCGGTGGCGCGGAAGTTCTTCAGCAGCGCGGCATCCTTCAGGTCGAGGAAGGCCCTGCGGATCTGTTCCTTCAGCTTCGGGTTCAGCCCGCTCTGCATCACCATCGGATAGTTCGGGATCGGCCGCGACTCGGCGAGGATGCGCAGCTTCGCGCCATCGAGCTTGCCCGACTTCACCAGCGATTCGAAGATCGGCCGCGACAGCGCACCCAGCGGCACCTTGCCGGTCTCGACCGCGCGCGCGACCGCATCGTGCGTGCCGAGGTGGATCACCTTGTAGTCGCGGTCGCCCACCAGCCCCTGCTCCTGGATCAGCGCACGCGGCGCCAGGTGGCTCGAGGTCGACGCGGGATCGCCGTAGCCGACGTTCAGGCCGCGCGCCTGGGCCAGCGACTTCAGGGGCGAGTCGGCCAGCACGATGAACACGCTGGTGTAGGTCGGGCTGCCGCGCGCATCGAGGCCGACGGCGAACGGCTCGATGTTCGGCGCCCGCGAACGCGCCAGCACGTAGGAGAACGGCCCGAAGTAGGCGACGTCGATCCGGCCGAAGCGCATCGCCTCGATCATCGACGAGTAGTCGGTGGTCACCACCACGCTGACTTCGCGGCCGAGCAGCTTCTCGAGGTGCAGTTCCAGCGGCCGCGCGTTCTGGACGATGGTCGATGCGTTCTCGTCCGGCAGCAGCGCGAGCCGGATCGTCTTCGGATCGGGATTGACCGTCTGTGCATGCAGCAGCGACGGCGTGGCCGCAGCCAGCGCGAGGGCAGTGGCGGCGGTGGCACGCCGGGCATGGTTCAGGAAGAGGCGGCGGTTCATGCGGCGTGCTCCGGTAGTGGAATCGATACGTGCTGCGTCGGGGGTTGTTCGCGCCTGGCCTGCGGCGATGGCGTCCCGGCTCCGTAGATCGCGGAGAGCACCGGCTCGCCCATCGCGGCCGGCGGCCCGTCGAAAACCACCGACCCCGAGCCGATGCCGACGACGCGATCGGCAAAGCGGCGCGCGAGGTCGACCTGGTGCAGGCTCACCACGGCGGTGATGCCGTCGGCCTTGCAGATGGAATGGATCAGCCCGAGCACGCGCATCGATGTCGCAGGGTCGAGGCTGGCCACCGGTTCGTCGGCGAGCAGGATGCGCGGCTGCTGGGCGATCGCCCGCGCGATGCCGACCCGCTGCTGCTGCCCCCCGGAAAGTTCATCGACGCGCCGCAGCGCGCAGTCGAGCAGGCCGACCCGATCCAGGCAATCGAGGGCCAGCCGCTTGTCGGCCAGCGGCAGCGGCCACAGCGAGCGCAGCGTCGAGTGGTACGACAGGCGGCCGGTGAGCACGTTCTGAAGCGTGGTGAGCCGGCCGATCAGCTGGTGCTGCTGGAACACCATCGCGCAGCGCTGCCGATGCCGGCGCAATGCACCGCGTGCATGGATGTCGCCGATGCCCGCGACCTCGATCGTCCCGGCGGTCGCCTTCACCAGGCCGTTGAGCGAACGCAGCAGCGTCGACTTGCCCGCGCCGGAAGGACCGAGGAGCACCACGAACTCGCCAGGCACGAACGACAGGCGCGTCCGGCGCAGGCCGACGGTCCCGTCCGGATAGACGACTTCGACGCCGCGGATCGACAGCGCGGGATCGGTGGAAGGCAGGGGGCTGGCGTTCATGTACACGTTTGTAACAACCGTGTGTGATCGTCTGATGACACTTCAACGACCGTTCATCCCGATGCCACAAGACTCCAAGCCTGCCGTCGTCGTCGCCAACTGGGTCCACCCCGAAGTGCGCGCGTTCCTCGCCCCCCATGCGCGTATCATCGCGAACGAGGCGCGCGAGCCATGGACCCCAGCCCAGCTGCGCGAAGCCTGCCGTGATGCCCACGCACTGATCGGCTTCATGACCGAGGCCGTGGACGATGCCTTCCTCGCCGCCTGCCCGTCGCTGAAGATCGTCGCCTGCGCCCTGAAGGGTTTCGACAACTACGATGTCGACGCGTGCACGCGCCGCGGCATCTGGATCACCATCGTCACCGACCTGCTGACTGCGCCCACGGCGGAACTCACCGTCGGGCATCTGATCGCCCTTGGCCGCCACATGCCGGCGGGGGATCGTCTCGTGCGTTCGGGACGCTTCGAGGGTTGGCGGCCGACGCTGTACGGCACCGGCCTCGACGGCAGCACGATCGGCCTGATCGGCGGCGGCGCGGTCGGCAAGGCGGTCGCGCGGCGGCTGGCCGGCTT
>JAIENF010000045.1 GCA_019751575.1 Burkholderiales bacterium | reverse complement strand
AAAACGGCGTCGTGATGACCTCGTCGCCAGCCTTGACTCCGAGCGCCATCAGCGCGTTCAGGAGTGCCTCGGTGCCTGAGGCACAGGAGATCGAGTGACCGGTCCCGCACAGCCGCGCGAGCCGCGACTCGAGTTCCTCCACCTCGGGCCCCATCACGTACTGGCCGTGGTCCAGCACCTGCTGGATGCGCGCGTTCACCTGCTCGCGCACGGCCGCGTACTGGCTCTTCAGGTCATGCATCGCGATCTTCATCGCGTCTCCTCCAGGGTGCAGCGTGCATCTGTCACGCGGTACGTCCGACCGCACTCGCAACGCACAGGGCGATCGTCGACGGCCTCGGGGAGCCGCACGCCACAATGGCACATCCAGCCGATCCGGCGGGCCGGCGTGCCGACGACAAGGGCATGCGGCGCGACGTCGCGCGTGACGACCGCCCCCGCCCCGACGAAGGCGTATTCGCCGATCTCATGGCCACATACGACTGTCGAATTCGCGCCGAGCGTGGCACCGCGCCGCACGACGGTGGGGCGGTACTCGTCCTTGCGGGGTACGTGCGAGCGGGGATTCACGACGTTCGTGAACACCATGCTCGGCCCGCAGAACACGTCGTCCTCGAGCGTCACGTCGTCGTAGACCGAGACGTTGTTCTGGATCTTGACGTTGTCGCCGATCACCACCTGGTTGCCGACGAACACGTTCTGGCCCAGCGAACAGCCACGGCCGATGCGCGCGCCGCCGCACACGTGCACCCAGTGCCAGATCCGCGTGTCTTCGCCGATCGTGGCCCCGTGGTCCACGATGGCGGTGGGATGGATGGTGCGGCTGGCCATCAATGGTCGAGCGGCAACGGCATTCTCCGGCCGTCGCGCGCCGACAGGTACATCGCAATGAGCACTTCGAGCGACTTCAGTCCCTCGCGCCCGTCGGTCTCGGGTTCGGCCTCGCCGCGCAGTGTGCGGATCACGTTGTCGTAGTACAGCGGGTGGCCGTGGCCGTACACCGAGGTCGTCTCGTAGCTGGCCGTCTTGACCAGTTCGTCGTCCGGGTGCGGCTCGGCAAACTCCCAGTGCTGGATCTCGTTGACGGCCACGCCGCCGATCCTGACCGTGCCCTTTTCGCCCAGGATGGTGATCGAGCCCTCGAGGTTCTTCGGATAGGTGAGCATCGTGACGTTGACCGAACCCAGCGCGCCCGATCGCCACCGCACAAGCGACACGCCGGTGTCTTCGACTTCGATGTCGCGGGCGAGCGTCGAGGCCACGGTCTGCACGCTCTCGACGGGCCCGACCAGCCAGTCGAGCAGGTCGATGTAGTGGCTGGCCTGGTTCATGAAGGCGCCGCCGTCGAACTCCCAGGTGCCGCGCCACGGCGCACTGTCGTAGTAGGCCTGCGGCCGCGTCCAGAACACGTTGATCGTGACCATGTAAACGCGCCCGAATCGGGATGCCTCGAATGCGCGCTTGAGCAACTGCAGCGTGGCGTTGCGCCGGTTCTGCTTGACCACGAACAGGCGTACGCCGGCCGCGTCGCACGCGGCGACCATGCGCTTGCCGTCGGCCCAGCGCGTTGCCATCGGCTTCTCGGTCATCACGTGGCGCCCGGTCGCGGCCACGGCGATCGCCTGCTCGGCGTGAATTCCGCTAGGTGTGGTGAGCACGACGATATCCGCGTCGGTCTTCGCGAGCATGCGGTCGATCCGGTCGAAGCCTTCCGCCCCGGTACGCTCGACCGCCTGCGAAAGTGCCGCGGGGTCGATGTCGCATACGGCCACGAGGTCGGCGCGGTCGCGGTGTTTCTCGAGTGCGGCGAAGTGGTTGGCGGCGATGCGGCCGCAGCCCACGAGCGCGAAGCGAACCTTGCGATCGACCACGGGGGGGGCGAAATTCTGCATGTCAGGCCTTGACGATGTTCGCGCCACCGGATGCATATACACCGCGCGTATCCACGATGAGGCGGGCGCACTTCCTGATGAGATCGTAATCGAAGGCATCGTGGTCGGTCGCCAGCAGCACTGCGTCGTACCCGGCGACCGTCTCGGCATCGAGCGCGACGCTGGCGAGTTCGAAGTGGTGCCGGCGGGTCTTCGGCAGCGCGGGCACGTGCGGGTCGGAATAGTCCACTTGCGCGCCCTTCTCGCCGAGGATCTCCATGAGTTCGAGGGCCGGCGATTCGCGCATGTCGTCGACGTTCTTCTTGTAGGCCACGCCGAGCATCAGGATGCGGCTGCCCTTGAGCGAACGCTCGCGGTCGTTCAACGCATCGGCGAGCTTCGACACCACCCAGTTCGGCATCGCGCTGTTGATCTCGCCGGCGAGTTCGATGAAGCGCGTGTTGACGCCGTACTCGCGCGCCTTCCATGTGAGGTAGAAGGGGTCGATCGGGATGCAGTGCCCGCCCAGGCCGGGCCCCGGCCAGTACGGCACGAAGCCGAACGGCTTGGTGGCTGCGGCGCGGATCACCTCGTGGATGTCGATGCCCATGCGGTCGGCCACGACCTTCATCTCGTTGACCAGGCCGATGTTGACGGCGCGGTGGATGTTCTCGAGCAGCTTGGTCATCTCCGCAGCTCGCGTGGAGCTGACCTCTACGACCTTGTCGATGATCTTCGAGTAGAGCGCCACGCCGGCTTCGAGGCACGCGGGGGTGGAGCCGCCGCACACCTTCGGGATCGTCTGGGTCTTGAACTTCGTATTGGCCGGATCCTCGCGCTCGGGCGAGAAGCAGAGGAAGGCCGTTTGCCCGACCACCAGACCCTGGCGTTCGATGCGCGGCCTGAGTTCCTCTTCGGTCGTGCCCGGATAGGTCGTGCTTTCGAGCGCCACGAGCTGCCCGGCCCGCATGTGCGGTGCCACGGCATCCATCGTGCCGGTGACGTAGCTGAGGTCGGGTTCGCGGTGCAGGTTGAGCGGCGTGGGCACGCAGATCACGATTGCGTCGACCGAAGACAGGACGGAGAAATCCGTCGTCGCGCGGAAGCCCTTGGCGACAAGCGACCGCACCGCCGCGGCAGGGATGTGCTCGATGTAGCTTTCGCCGGCCTCGAGCTTCGTCACCTTGTCCGCGTCGATGTCGACGCCGATGACCGGGAATCCGACCTCGGCGAAGCGCAGCACCAGCGGGAGCCCCACGTAACCGAGGCCGATCACCGCGACCTTCGCATCACGCTGGTCTATGCGGCCCTTGAGTGTGCCCAGTAAATCAGTCATCTAGTCCTTCAATTGCGCGCCTGACCCCGGGAAGATCCGACCAAGAAACGGTATTCCAAAGGCTATCTCACGGAAAGCTGGCAGTAGCGCAAGGCGCGAAGCCCGCGCTCACTCGACGGTAGCACAAGTCGCCACATCCGACCTAGAAAATCGCGGTCGATGTTGCCTGATGGGCGAGCCGTTTCCCATCGAACTGCTGGGCGGGCAACGCGCTGAACTTGTGCCGTGTTGGTCGCCAGACCCACCGTGCGCGCTTCTCGATTAGCATCCCCGCATGTCCGGTGTGTCCCGCGATAAGAATCACGCTGCCGATGCCTTGCCACGCGCGGCCGGCAGGGCGGGCCTGCCCGGGATCACGCCGGCGCAGTCGAAGCTGCTCGGCCGCATGGCTATCCGCTGCAATGCCGACCTCGCGCTCCACTTGCCGCTGCGCTACGACAATGAAACTCGTCTGTCGACCATCGCGGAAGCCATGCGGGCCCTGCCTGGCATGGCGGTGGTAGTCGAGGGGATCGTGCTCGACGCCAAGGTCCTGTTCAAGCCCCGGCGTACGCTGGTCGTGACCGTCGCCGACGCCACTGCAGAACTCACGCTTCGGTTCCTCAACTTCTATCCCAGCCAGCAGCGGGCGCTGGAACCCGGGGTGCGCATCCGCGTCGCGGGGGAGATCCGAGGCGGATTCATCGGCGCGGAGATGGTCCATCCTCGCTGGCGCGTCGTGGCCGAAGACACGCCAATGCCGGACCGCCTGACGCCGGTGTATCCGACCACCCAGGGCTTGTCCCAGCCAGTGCTGCAACGGCTGGTGCGCCGGGCGGTCGCGCAGGCCGACCTGGCCGAGACGCTGCCCGGGCCGTTGCTGGATGGACTCGCGCTGCCGCCGTTCGATCAGAGCATGCGCCTGTTGCACGAACCCCCGGCCGACATCGACGCCGCCTCCCTCACCAACCGCACCCACCCCGCCTGGCGCCGCATGAAGTTCGACGAACTGCTGGCCCAGCAGCTGTCGATGCGCATGCACCGCAACAGCCGCGCCGCCCGGCGCGCCGTGCCGCTGCCCACCGCCGGCCGGCTGTCGAGGCAGGTGCTCGATGCCGCAGGCCTGGCGCCCACCCGCGCCCAGGCCCGCGTGCTGGCCGAGATCTCCACCGACCTCTCGCGCGCCCAGCCCATGCAGCGCCTGCTGCAGGGCGATGTCGGCAGCGGCAAGACCCTGGTCGCCGCACTGGCCGCGGCACAGGCGGTCGAAGCTGGCGCGCAGGTGGCGGTGATGGCACCGACCGAACTGCTGGCGGAACAGACCTTCCGGAAGTTCGAAGGCTGGTTCGCGTCCGCCGGCGTCGAGGTGGCATGGCTCGCCGGCAGCCTCACGAAGAAGAAGCGGGAAGCGGCTTGTGCGCGGCTGTCCTCCGGTGAGGCGGCGATCGCGGTGGGCACCCATGCACTGTTCCAGCAGGGCGTCGATTTCAGAAAGCTCGCGCTGGCCATCGTCGATGAACAGCACCGCTTCGGGGTCAACCAGCGGCTCGCGCTGCGCGGCAAGGGCGGCGCCGGTGAAGGCAACCGCAGTGACGGCAACGCCGCCGAGGCGCACCTGCTGATGATGACTGCCACGCCCATCCCGCGCACGCTGGCGATGGCCTGCTACGCCGACCTCGACGTATCGA
>JAIENF010000733.1 GCA_019751575.1 Burkholderiales bacterium | reverse complement strand
GCCGATCTCGGTGAACCTGTCGCCGCTGCAGTTGCGCCAGCCAGGCCTGGCTGCGATGGTCGATGGAACGCTGCGGGAGGCTGGCGTCCCGCCGTCGATGATCGAGCTGGAAGTCACCGAGAGCTCGATCATGCATGAAGTCGGCGCGGCGATCGAAGTGCTCAAGCAGCTGCGCGCCCTCGGCGTCCGGATCGCGGTCGACGACTTCGGCACCGGGCACTCGAGCATGGCCTGGCTGCGCCAGCTGCCGATCGACAAGTTGAAGATCGACCGGGCGTTCGTCGCCAACCTGCCTGCCAACGAGGTCGACACCGTGATCTTCCGGACGATCCTGACCATGGCTCGCACGCTGGGCATCCAGACGGTGGCAGAAGGCGTCGAGACCCCCGAGCAGCTCGACTGCGTGCGCGCGCTCGGATGCGACCTCGTCCAGGGCTACCTGCTCGCGAAGCCACTGGCCGAGGAAGACATCGGCGCCCGCATCGACCAGCAGCCTGCAGGGCGGACGGCCGGGTAGCCGCGCGGTTCCGGCGATACACTATCGCGGTGCCCTTGCCCTGCGTCCAGCCAGACGGATTGACATGACTCCAACGAACCACCCACCGCGCACCGGCGGCCAGATCCTCGCCGACCAGTTGCGCATCCATGGTGTCGAGCTCGCATTCGGCGTCCCGGGCGAAAGCTACCTCGCGCTGCTCGATGCGATGCATGACCACCGCGATGCGATGCGCTTCGTGATCTGCCGCCAGGAAGGCGGCGCCGCGAACATGGCCGATGCCTACGGCAAGCTGACCGGACGGCCGGGCATCTGCATGGTCACGCGTGGCCCCGGCGCCACCAACGCATCGATCGGCGTCCACACCGCCTTCCAGGATTCGACGCCGATGATCCTGTTCATCGGGCAGGTGGCGCGCGACTACATCGACCGCGAATCGTTCCAGGAGATCGACTACCGCCGCTTCTTCGGGGCGTTCATGAGCAAGTGGACCGCGCAGGTCGATTCCGCCGCCCGATTGCCCGAATACATCAGCAGGGCCTTCCATGTCGCGACCTCCGGCCGTCCGGGGCCGGTGGTGCTCGCGCTGCCGGAAGACATGCTGACCGAGACCGCCTGCGTGGCCGACGCCGCGCCTTACCAGCGGGTGCAGGCCAGCCCGTCCGCGACAGACCTGCAGGCGCTGCACCAGCGCCTCGCCGCGGCGAAACGTCCGTTCCTGATGATCGGCGGCAGCGGGTGGACGCCACGGGCGATCGAGGACATCGGCGCATTCGCACAGGCGAACCGGCTGCCGGTCGGTTGTTCCTTCCGCTGCCAGGACCTGATGGACAACCGCTCGCCGAACTACGCGGGCGATGTGGGCGTCGGCATCAACCCCGCGCTGGCCGAGCGCATCAAGGCCTCGGACCTTCTGCTGGTGGTCGGGCCGCGCCTGGGCGAGATGGCCACCCAGGGCTACACCCTGCTGGACGTGCCGCGGATGAAGCCGGCGCTGGTGCATGTGCTTGCCGGCGCCGAGGAGCTCGGCCGCGTGTACCAGGGCGACCTGCTGATCAACTCGGGGATGCCCGAGATGGCCGCCGCGCTGCGTGCGCTGCCCCCGGTGGCCGCCGACACCTCCGCGGCCTGGAGCGACTGGACGGCCAGCGCCCATGCGGACTACCTGAAGACGCTCGAGCCGGTGTCGCCACCGGGCGACGTGAACCTGTCCGTGGTGCTGCGCCAGCTGCGCCAGCGGCTGCCCGACGATGCGATCGTGACCAACGGCGCCGGCAACTACGCCGCCTGGCTGCATCGCTTCTTCGACTACCGCAGCTACCGCACCCAGCTCGCGCCCACCAGCGGCGCCATGGGCTACGGCGTGCCGTCCGCGGTGGCGGCGGCACTGGTGCATCCCGGCCGGGTGGTGGTGTCGTGGAACGGCGATGGCTGCTTCATGATGAACGGCCAGGAGATGGCCACCGCTGCACAGTTCGGCGCAAAGGTCGTGTTCTGCGTGGTCAACAACGGCATGTTCGGCACCATCCGCATGCACCAGGAGCGTGAGTATCCGGCGCGGGTGTCGGGCACGGAACTGAAGAACCCGGACTTCGTGCAGCTGGGCAGGGCGTACGGTGCGCACGCGGAACTGGTCACCCGCACCGACGAGTTCGCCGCGGCGCTCGAACGCTGCCTGGCGCACGACGGCCCGTCGCTGATCGAGATCCGTACCGATCCCGAGGCGATCACCCCCAGAACCACGCTGTCCGCGCTGCGCAACGCGAAGCGTTGATGCGGGCTGCGCGCCTGCGGCGGCCGGAGCGGACATGATGCCCGATCCGGTCACCCTGGCCGTATGCCTCGTCGCGATCTTCGCGATCGCCTTCATGAAGGGCGCGTTCGGCGGCGGACTCGCGGCGCTGGGCATCCCGCTGATGTCGCTGGTCCTCGACCCGATCTCCGCCGGCGCACTGATGGCACCGCTGTTCATCGTGATGGACGTGGTGGCCTTCCGCTACTGGAAGCCATCGACCTGGTCGCGCCGCGACCTGGCCTGGCTGGTGCCGCCCATGGTCATCGGCATCGGCGTCGGCTGGTGGCTGATGAGCCTGATGAACCCGGACTGGGTGGCGATCGTCATCGCCGTGGTCACGCTCGGCTTCGCGGCCCAGTGGTACGTCGGCGGCGGCAGGATCGTGGTGCGGCCGCGATCCAGGGTGCGCGCGCTCCTCGCCGGAGGGACGTCCGGCATCACCACCATGGTCGCGCATACCGGCGGGCCTCCGGTGGCCCTGTACCTGCTGTCGATAGGACTGTCGAAGTCGATCTACGCGGGCACCACCAGCATGTATTTCACCGTCGCCAACGCGGTGAAGGCCGGGCCCTGGCTGCTGCTCGGGCAGCCGGACGCGAAGCTGTGGGTGCTGATCCTCGCCTGCACCAGCGTGATCCCGGCGGGGGTATGGGCCGGCTGGCGCCTGCACCAGCGGCTCGACCAGCGCCAGCTCTATTCGTTGTGCTACGCGCTGCTGGTGCTCACGTCGCTCAAGCTGCTGTGGGACGGCGTCCGGGGGCTGGCGGCGTGATCGGCACGCGCGGCGCCGGTGCCGGCGGGGCTGCGGGCAAGTTCCGTGCGATCCCCCGCCCGAAAGCGGGATAATCGGGCAGATCCTCCAACCGTTTCGGAGCCGCCATGCGTCGTGTCACCTTCACCCAGTACCTCGTCGAACAGGAGCGCAAGCGCAAGACGGTGCCCGCCGAACTGCGGCTGCTGCTCGAAGTCATCGCGCGCGCCTGCAAGGCGATCAGCCATGCGGTCGGCAAGGGCGAACTCGCCGACGTGCTCGGGGCAGCCGGCACCGACAACGTGCAGGGCGAAGCACAGAAGAAGCTCGACGTCATCTCCAACGAGGTGCTTGTCGAGGCCAACTCCTGGGGCGGCAGCCTGGCGGCGATGGCCTCCGAGGAAATGGACGAGCCCTACCAGATCCCGAACGAGTACCCGAAGGGCCGCTACCTGCTGCTGTTCGATCCGCTCGACGGCTCGTCCAACATCGACGTCAACGTCTCGATCGGCACCATCTTCTCGATCCTCGAATGCCCACCCGACGTCACCGACCCTGACGAGACGAGCTTCCTGCAGCCGGGCACCCGGCAGGTCGCGGCCGGCTTCGCGGTGTACGGCCCGTCCACCGTGATGGTGCTCACCGTCGGCCACGGCACGGTCGGCTTCAGCCTGGACCGCGAGGTCGGCACCTGGGTGCTGACCCAGCCGCGCATCGAGATCCCGGTCTCGACCAAGGAATTCGCGATCAACATGTCGAACGCGCGCAACTGGCCGGCACCGGTCAAGCGCTACATAGACGAATGCGTCGCCGGCAAGGACGGCCCGCTGGGCAAGGACTTCAACATGCGCTGGGTGGCGTCCATGGTGGCCGACGTCTACCGCATCCTGACCCGCGGCGGCGTCTTCATGTACCCGGCCGACGCACGGCACAAGGAGGGCCGGCTGCGCCTGCTCTACGAAGCGAACCCGATGGCCTTCATCGTCGAGCAGGCGGGCGGCGCCGCCAGCACCGGGACCCAGCGCATCCTGGACGTGCAGCCCTACAAGCTGCACCAGCGCATCGGCGTCGTGCTCGGGTCGACCGAAGAGGTCGAGCGGGTCGAGCGGTACTTCACGGAAGCGGGTTGAGCGGACCCGGACAAGACCCACGGCAGCCCGGCCCGGCAGCGGGCGCGGGCCCGGGCGGGGACGTGCAGGGCGAAGCCCCGGCCAGCCCCCGGCACGACCCACGCGTCCAGGCGCTGGCGCTCGCCGCGCTGGGCGTCGTCTTCGGCGACATCGGCACCAGCCCGCTGTACGCGATGAAGGAAGTGTTCTCGGAGGCCTACGCGGTCACCGCGACGCACGACCATGTGCTGGGTGCCGTGTCGCTGGTGTTCTGGGCGCTGATGCTGGTGGTATCGGTCAAGTACGTGATGTTCATCCTGCGCGCCGACAACCGTGGCGAGGGCGGCATCATGGCCCTGATCGCGCTGGTGCTTCGCGGCACCGAGGCGCCCGGCGATGCCGGCAAGCGCCGCCTGCTGATGATCCTCGGCATCTTCGGGGCCGCCCTGTTCTATGGCGACGGCGCCATCACGCCGGCCATCTCGGTGCTGTCTGCAGTCGAGGGGCTGGAAGTGATCGCCCCCGCGCTGTCGTCCTGGGTGCTGCCGATCACGCTGGGCGTGCTGACCGGCCTGTTCCTGATCCAGCGCAAGGGCACCGGGGCGGTCGGCCGGCTGTTCGGCCCGATCACCCTGGCATGGTTCCTCGCGCTGGGTACCGGCGGGATCGCCAGCATCGTGCAGACCCCCGAGGTGCTGGCCGCAGTGCATCCGGGCT
>JAIENF010000061.1 GCA_019751575.1 Burkholderiales bacterium | reverse complement strand
CAGAGGCAGAGCTCAACTACTATCAGCAACTCGAACGGTCGGCCGTGACGGCCTGACTCACACCAATGAGCCTCCGCAATACCCGGGCCGATTCACATCTGTTCGTCGATGTCGGAGCCACGACGATCGACGCAAGCGTGTTCTTCCTCGGCGCCGACGATGGGCTCAAGTACGTGTGCCTCGCTGCGGACGTCAGCAACGATCTGGGTGCGCTGCAGCTTCATCGCTACCGGGCTGGCGAGCTTGCCCGCCTTGCCCTGTCGCAGTGCAGCGTCTCAGACCCCTCGAGGCCGATCCCCGCGAAGCTCCGCGACTACATCCCGTCCGACGCCGAGCTCGAAAGGATCGATGCGGATTTCGCGGAACGTTGCGTCTGCGCGATCGGGGCTACCGTTTACCAGGCCAAGCGCAAGGCGCCGAACGATCTTTCCGTGGCGGAGAACGATCCTACCGCCCGGCTGCAGGTGCTCTGCAGTGGCGGTGGGATCGAGCATCCGCTTTACCGGGAATCGCTCAAGGAGGCTGGCAGACGCGCCGCTCCGGGTGGGGGGCAGGGCCTGCGCATCCGGCCCTTCGAGGACGTCCTTATTCCAAGACCCGCACAGCTGGATCCGCCGGATCTTCCGGCGGAGTCCTGGAAGCGGCTCGCCGTGGCTTTCGGACTGAGCTATCGCTATGAGGACATCGGAGAATTCGTGCCCCCGTCGGCTGTGGCCCCGCTTTCGCGTGCGCCTCGGAAGGACGTTGCGGCGCTGACACCGACGAGCAAAGATCATGTGTAGGCCGCCCCGACTCGGACTCGGTTGGCGAGGGGTGCCGCGGCCATGATTAGGGGTACGGATTCCACGGACAACCTGGACACTTGGCCCGCGATCTGGCGGTTGTACGACGCCGATGAGCAGCATGACGCCTGTCTTTGCTTGGTGGAAGAGATCGCGCGCAATCCGCACGAGCTTCTTGCGAGCCGTTTGATCGGTAAGCTCGCCGGCGCGATGAAGACCCGTGTGCCGACTGTGGTCGCACAGCTCGACCGACAGCCGAAGAAGCTGGCATCGCACGTGCAGACCCGCGCGCTGGCACTGCTGGACGAGGGCTGTTGGCATTATCTGTTTCGGGTCTACCTTACCCGACGCCGATTGGCATTACTGACCGGTTTCATTGAAGCCCTGGGACTGACGCACGACGGAGAGGGCGGGATCGAGTCCGACTTCCCGGTACCTGCGCCGGAGACCGTGAGTGCTGCAGTGGAGTCATTGCTGCGCAATCATCCGCAGCGCGACGTCGCGCGATACCTGTCGGTGCTCGTCCGCCATGGTCCCCGCTGGGCGTTCGTGACTGCTGAGCGGGATCGATTGCTGGCAGCGACCAACGAGGGGGTGGTGAGCAGCGAGGCCTCCTCGGTGGCCCAGGCGGAGGTCTCCGCGGCAGCGACGATAGAGTTCAGCGTGCTCGATCGGGTACTGATTGAGCAGGTCGTGCGTACGGCCATGGTGATTCAGGGCTGTCTTCATCCGGAACAGGTGGCAGAACTCGTCGAATCGGTCATCCGCCTGAACGAGAAGTGGCAACGGGGCTGTTTTCACTTGGGTTTCATGGATGTGCTGTTGCCTGGGCGCACACTCACCTTCGATCGGCCAGGCGACAACGGTGTCCGGCGCGGATGGTACTTGGCCGGAATCATCGCTGGTCTGGTCCGCGGCAACGACCTTGATGGCCTGCAGAAGGTGCTGACCGATCGTGCCGATGATCTGACTGCGGCACTCGCCGAGGCCGGTGGTCCGGGGGCCAGCATCGCGAGAACGGCGTTCTGGCACATCGCCGCCACCGGTCGCGTAACCGACGCTGTTTCGGTGATCCGGGGGCAGGCCGGCCACCTAGGGCTTTCGTTTGCGACAGAGGCGCTTGAAGTGGCGACTGGCTTTATCCGCCAGGCGCGCTTCGAGCAGGCCAAGGTGATTGTCGATCAGTTGGGGAAGGTCGTCTTTCGTTTGGAAGACGAGACTGAGCTGGCGGCTTTCCAGCTCGGCCTCGCGCGTCGACGCGGCCAGTGCCTGCAGGCGGCTGGGGATTTCGATGGGGCGGAGCGGGCTTACCGGGAGTTGCTGACGGCAGGGGAGGAACGCAACTCGCCGGATCTGCTTGCGGACCTCGGTCTGGTCAAGGGACGCTTCCGTGCGCTGGACGAGGTCCGCCTGCCTGACGGCCGGGACGGGCGGGTCGCCATGCGCGAATCGCTCGCACGCGGCGAGTCGTATTTCAGGAAGGCCGCCGACCAGTTCGGACTCGCGTCTCCGAAAGCAGCCTATCCTCTGGCCCTACTCGGATACCTGCGCTGGACCTTCGCCGGCACGAAAGAACGGGAGGATATGCGGGTAACGGCAGCCGGGCTCGCCAGCAACGCCGTGAGCGCAATCCTGGCTTCCGCGCATTCCGGGGTGTATCGGGCGCTGGGGGCTCTGGGTCAGTCGCAGTTCATGCTTGCCGCTACCCGCATGAGCGGGTTCGAGGATACCGAGGCGCGCGAAGGACTGTCGGCCTGGCGCACGATCACGGCCGAGGCGGGGTTGCTCCCCGCAGAGGACGTGGGCCGGCTGCTGCAGGAGGCGGACAAGTTCGGACCGGCGTTTGCCGATCCGATCGCCGAAGCCGTCTGGGACCACCGGCCAGAGGACGCTTTCCGGATCTTGCAGGATGGTCCATGGATGACCCGCTCACTGCGCTTGCGCGCGGCGCTCAAGGCGAAAGCGCAGTCAGAGATCGAGCCTAGGGCAGAACGGCTTCGCTGCTGGATGCTTTTGGTGCCATTGCTGCTCAGGGGTGGCGACGTTCCAGGTGCGGAAGAGGGTTTGGGGGAGCTCGACCAGCTGGCAGACGACCCGGCGCAGGTGGAACTCGTCCTCGCTTTTCTGCGTGATCGTCTACACTACGATCCGGCCTGGAAGGAGTCCGAGGCGAGCCTGGCGCGGGTCTATCTCCTGCGGCGGATTGGCCGCGACGCCGATGCTGTGGATGAGTTGCGCCGACTGTTCTATCTGGTTCGCGACGTGAACCGTTGGGAAGCCGAGCAGATCCTCACAATGTTCGACGATTGGGCGCTCGACCCTACGGTGCGCGATGACCTGCGGCGAGGACTGCCGCGCGTGGAGGCCGAAGATCCCCCCGCGGTGGTCGAACGTCTGTGCGCAGGCGAGCGTGTATCAGTCGTGTTCATCGGTGGCAACGAATTGCAGGCGCAGTACGACGGTGCAGTCCGCGCAGCAATTGTCGGCGAATGGCCGGGTGTCAGCGTGCACTTTGAACACACCGGCTGGTCATCGAACTGGGGGCGCGAACTCGGGCGCTTGATTGAGCTGGCAAACGGCTCCGATGCAGTGGTGCTGATGCCGCTGATGCGAACTACGCTCGGGCGCCGCGTGCGCGAGGCGCTGACGCGCCCCTGGTTGTCGTGTACGAGCACCGGCAAGACGGGCATGCTCAGCAGTGTCCGCAGCGCGGCGCGGCTGGCCGTCCGGCTTCGCTCGGCCGGGTGACTGGACGCGCCTTCGCGCCTGCCTTTGCAGCCTGAGGTTTACGTTCTATCTGTCATCTCGGTCACGGGCCAGTACTTGGCTGGAGTCGTGCCACCGAGTGCGACCGCCATGCGCGATCGCGAGGCGTCGACGCCGAAATCCTCAGGTTCCAAGATCGTCGACGGAACGGCGGCGACCTTGGCCGCGCCCATCGTGACGACCTGACCAATGGTGGAGCGCAGGAAATCCAGTCTGGCGCCGCCACCGGCGAATACGATATCGAGGTCTTGTATCGGATGATGGTAAGTGTCGAACGCAGTGCGAAAATGGGTGCCGGCGAAGTCACACATCTGCTGCAGGGCTTCGCGAAGCGTCTTGGTCATCATCTTCAGCGGCGCAGTGGCAACCAGTTCGTCACGGGTAACCGTGACGCCCGCAAACGCCAGCTGACCGTTTTCGAACAATTGCTCCTTGTTGCGGCGGATATCGTTCCTCAGTCTCGCCAGGTCCTTGTGCTTATCGGTGCCGAGTCGGTCCACGATCAGGTTGATCAGTGCCGCATCGATCACGTCGCCAGCACCGAAGAGGCTTCGCGGATCGCCCATCCGGATCAGCTTGCGGCGATGCCTGCTGGAGTCATCGGGGACGACCGAGATGAACAGGCCAAGATCGATCGTTCCTGCGCCGATGTCCACGATCAGCGCCGCGTTGCGCTTGTTGCTCGGCGGGTCCGGAAGAAGATCGAGTGCCGCCGCGATAGGTTCGTCGACATGCCAGTCGTCCTGCGGCAGGTCCTTGTTGGGCGCTGCGTGGTCGCACCACTGACGGAAGGCATCCGCACTCTGTGCGAGCTGTACGCGTCGGACCGTCGGGTGACAGGCGATTCGGCGCAACGAGTCATACGCGACCAGTAACTGCTCCTTTTGCTCCGCGAGCCAGACGGGATGGCTGATTCGATATCGCACGTTCTCCGGACCGGCGCCGATCGCTTCAGCCGCCTTGGTCGAGGCTTGCACTGCCGCGGCCAGCAAGCCGGTGAGCAATTCGCGCCGAGTGAAGTCCACGCCGTCGCCCGCTTGTTGATCTAGGTCCCGCACCTCGGTCGGGCTGAGCCACGCCTTCGGGCTGCGTTCGAACAGACGGCTCGGCTGACCGGACAAACCCACTTCGAGAGCTTTGTTACCAAACAGGATCGACTGGCCGTCCTCCGACACGAAGATCGCGCTCGGAACCGAGGCGTCGTCGATCTGCGACGCTGGTGCGATAGCAAGCGGCCTGGCGTGTTAGCGCCGAAGTAATACTGACCCACATCGCCGAAGTAAAACTGACCCACCTGGGCAAGCATGGCGGCAAGGAG
>JAIENF010000546.1 GCA_019751575.1 Burkholderiales bacterium | reverse complement strand
AGCAGCCAGTCCTGGTCACCCGGTATCTGCGGGGCGAGCACGCGCAGGTTCGCGCCGGTGCCTGCCGCGAGGTCGACGATGCGGGCTGCACCTGGCCGCCAGGTGGACGCGCGCGCGCCCGAAGTCGATCCGGCGGGCGACCGGCTGGCTGCCTTGCGCAGCGACGCGCGCGCGACGACCGCATCGATGAAGCGCCGCGCGAGCGCGCCATCGCGCGCGGCGGCATCGAACGGTTCGCGCAGCGCGAGCCATCCGGCGTCGAAGCCGCTCATGCCGCGAGCCGATCGGCTGCGTCGGCCCAGCGCAGTACCGCGGTCGGCCAGTCGGGCAGGGCCGCCGCCGCCTCCAGGGCGCCTGCGGCCAGCTGCTGCCGCAGGGCTGCATCGACCATCAGCCGTTCGAGCGCCTTGCGCAATGCATCGACGTCGCCAGCCTCGACCAGAAGACCCGCCGTCGCCGGCACCGTGTCGGGGATCGCGCCCGCCGTGGTTCCGATCACCGGCAGCCCGCGGGCCATCGCTTCTGCATAGGCCATGCCATAACCCTCGTGGCTCGATGGAAGGACGAACACGTCGGCATCGTGCCAGGCTTCGCGCAAGGCATCCGGCTCCACCTCGCCCGCAAGTGCCACGCGGCCATCCAGCCCGTGGCTGGCGATCGCAGCACGCACGCCGGCGACCGCAGCGCGATCGCGCTCGATGCTGCCGATGCAGGTCAGGCGCCACGGCAGCGCCTTCAGTCCGGCCAGCGCCTCGACCAGCAGGCGGTGCCCCTTGCGCGGCACGATGCTGCCGACCGACAGCAGCCGCAGTGGTGCATCGCGGTCGCGCGCACGAACCGCGCTTGCGGCAGCGGAGACAGGGCGATCGTTGCCGGGGGGCGTGATCGCGACGCGCTTCGAGGCGATGCCGGCACCTGCGATGCAGCGTGCCGTATGCGCGCTCGGGCACAGCATGCCGCGCAGCATCGGCCACAGGGTGCGCTCGATCGCGGCCATGCGGTCGGCCATCGCCGGGGTGATGCCCGTCTCCAGCGACAGCGGATGATGGACGAAGCCGAGCAGCCGCAACCGGTCCGCTCCGGCCTGCAGGCAGTCGGCGAACGCCGGCAGCGCGAGCCCGTCGATCACGGCGATCCGCCCGTCGGGCAGGGCGTGCAGCGCCTGCGCCGCCGCCATACGCGCGGCCTCGTCGGCGTCGGGATGCGTACCCGGCAGTTCCACGACCTGCACGTCGCGGCCCGCCGCGCGCAGGCCATCGACGACCCGCCGGTCGAACAGGTAGCCGCCGGTGAGCTGGTCGAGCGCGCCCGGCACGATCATCACCAGCGGCGGCCCAGCCGATGCCCGCGGCGATCGGATCAACGCAACGGGCCTTCGAAGCTGGCCCAGGCGACCGGCGATTCGCGCAGCACCACCCGCATCGAGGCAAGCTGTCCCGCGGTGCCCGGGCCGACCTCGCCCGCAGCGATGCGCGCCTGCATCCGGCGGAAGATCTCGCCCGCCATGAATTCGGTGGTGGTGTTGCGGCCGACAAGTTCGGGCAGCGTGTCGAGGTTCTTGTAGTTGAGGCCCGCCAGCACCTCGCGCAGTGCCTGCAGCGCGAGGCCGATGTCGCACACGAGCCCGTGCGCATCGAGCTCGGCCCGGCGCAGCTCGATCTCGACGCCATAGGTCGCACCGTGCAACTGCTGCGCCGGGCCGAAGATCTCCCCGGTGAAGCTGTGCGCGATCATGATGTGGTCGGAAACGGCAAGGCTGTACATGCGGGTGCTCCAGGATCAGGGATAGGTCACGACGGTGCACAACGCACCGTCCGGCGTCTGCGCGAGCCTCGCCATCGCGGCGGGCAGTGCATCGAATTCGACCCGAGCGTCGACCAGTGCATCGAAGGCCGGGTCGGTGAGCAGGTCGAGCGCCAGCGCGAGGCGCCGCCGGGTGTCCCAGCGCGCGCGCTGCGCGGTGGCGACCGCACCGACCTGGGACGAACGCAGCACCAGGCGACGGCTGTGGAAGGCCTCGCCGAGGGCGACCGGTACGCGCCGATCGCCGTACCAGCTCATCTCGAGCACGGTGGCCTCGAAGCCGGCGAGCGACAGCGCGGTGGCCAGCCCTTCCGGCTGGCCGCTGGCATGCACGACGATGTCACGTTCGCGCGCGGCATCGGAGGGGAGCACATGGCGCACGCCGAGTCGTGCGGCGACCGCGGCACGGCGTTCATCGGTATCGACGAGCTGGACGTCGGTGCCCGGAATGCGCGCCGCGAGCGAGGCGACCAGCAGGCCGACCACGCCGCCACCGACGACGGTGAGCCGGTCGCCGAGCCGGGGCGCGGCATCCCACAGGCCGTTGATCGCGGTCTCCATGTTGGCGGCGAGCACTGCGCGCGGCGAGGGCAGCGTCTCCGGCAGCACGGTGACGGCCGCAGCCGGGACGACGTAGCGATCCTGGTGGGGATGCAGGCAGAACACGCGCCGGCCGAACAGTTCATCCGCGCCCGCTTCGACCACGCCGACCGAGCAGTAGCCGTACTTCACCGGCGCCGGGAACTCGCCCTGCTGGAACGGACAGCGCATCGCCTGCCACTGGCTCGCGGGCACCTCGCCGCGGAACACCAGTGATTCGGTGCCACGGCTGATCCCGCTGTACAGGGCACGCACCTGCACCTCGTCGGCACCCGGCGGCGGCAAGGCGGCGCGACGCAGTTCGCCCTGCGAGGGCGCGGTGACCCAGAACGCAAGCGCCGAGGCTGGCGTCATCCCGGCCTCAGCCATCGGCACCCGGCCGCGACCAGGCCATGTGCCCGGCCGTCGACCCGGCCATCGATTCGTCGACCGCCTCGAAATCGCATTCGATCATCACGTCATCGCCCAGCACCACGCGCCGCGTGCGCGGCCGCAGGCTGAGCCCGAGGTCGCTGATCTCCGGCAGCACGATCGCCGGCCGACCCGATCCGAGGATCACCGGGGCGACGGTGATCTGCAATCGATGCAGTGCCCCGGCCTCGAGGAATCGCGACACCGTGATGCCGCCCCCTTCGATCAGCAGCCGGTGCAGCCCGCGCCGCGCGAGGACGCGGCAGATCTCGCGGGGATCGAGGCCGCGCTGCCCCCGTTCGACCGCCACCACTTCCGCATGGCCGAACCGCTCGCCGGCCTGCGTGCTGCCGGCCGCCACCAGCAGCAGGGTCGGCGCGGCCGCGTCGGTGAACACGCGCTGGCTGCCGTCGAGCCGGCGCTCCGGGTCGATCACCACCCGGACGGGACTGCGGCCGGCACAGCGGCGAACGGTCAACTGCGGATCGTCGTGGAGCACCGTGTTCACGCCGACCACCACCGCATCGGACAGTGCACGCATCCGGTGGGTATGCAGCAGGTCCTCGCTGCCACTCAGCCAGCGCGACATGCCACCGGCGGTCGCGATGCGGCCGTCCAGGCTCTGCGCGAGATGGCCGACCACCAGCGGCCGGGCCCGCCGTCCTGCACACAGCGGGGCATAGAGCGCGACCAGCGGGCTGTCCGCGTACGGCCGCAAGGCTGCCAGGTCGCCGGCGAGCAGTGCCCGCCACTGGAGGCTGCGTTCGTCGTCCGCGCCGGCTCCGTCGGGACCGGCGTCCGGCATCGGTTCGGCAGGGTCGGGCGCGCACGCCAGCGCGATCAGGTCGGATTCGGGCGGCATGTGTCCCTGTCGGTCTTGCATGGCGGATGAATCAACGGGAGGGCAGCGGACGGGCGGCGACGAAACTGTCGAAAACCATGTCCGGTGCGCTGAGATTGTGGGTGGACGGTTCGTTGCGTCCGAACCAGGCGGCGCCTGCGCGGATGCCTTCGAACGCAAGAATCGGTACCGCCACGGGCATGCCGGACGGCATCTGCGTCCAGGCGACCATCGACACATCCGACTGCGCGGGCCTGACGAACATCGAGCGCAACGCGGCGAACGGTCGGCCCGGATCCGGCGATCCCTCGATCGACAGCGACAACCCGAGGCGCGCGCGCGATTCCTCGACCAGCGACAACCGGCCGCGCGAACCGTCGCCGAACACGAGGCTGAACCCGTCGTCCGAAGGGTCGTAGGACACCTCGCGGATCGGCACGTACGGACGTCCGTCCACCGTGATCGGCCCGAACAGGAAGGAACTGCCGAACGCGCTGTCGGGCAGCGCGTAGGGCGGCAGCGGCTTGGCGCGCCAGTAACCGTCCGAGGGATAGAGCACCAGGATCTCGATGTCGTGCGCCAGGTTTCCCGGTCCGGGGACCGCTCGGCGCGACAGCTGCACGAGGTGCAGGCCGCGCTCGACGCGCTCGCCGACGCGGAAGTCGACCGATTCCGGCCGCCAGAACGTCGGCAAGGCGTGGCCGACCAGCCGCGTGCGTGCATCTTCGTACAGGACGACCGTACGGGGCTCGAACCGGTGCACCGGATCGTTCGACATGTCGCAATCGGTGAAGTCGGGCGCGGTGCTGTCGGTCACCACCGAAGCGATGTACGCAGGATGCTCGGCGACCAGCCTGAACGAGACCACCCCCGCCCCGGTCACCTTCACGTACACGTTGTCTTCCTCGGCGCAGCGGGTGGGCTGGCTCGCATTGACGAACTGCACCTCGACCCCGCCGCCGGCGTGCCCGGCGGGCCCGACCGACGCGCAGCCTGCCGTCCCCGCCACGGCGAGCACGGCGACGGCCAGCAACCCGCCCGAGGAGCGGCGCATCAGCCGTTCGCCGCCATCGAAGGCTTGGCACCCGGTGCGAACAGCCCGGCGGAGGACCCGGCTGCCGCAGCCGCGGCCGGCCAGGTTTCGTCCGGCGTGCGGCACAGTCCGGCGTGCGCCATCGCGCGCCCGAGTGCCGGCGAGGCCGAGACCAT
>JAIENF010000423.1 GCA_019751575.1 Burkholderiales bacterium | reverse complement strand
GGGCCCAGCGCACCGCGCGCACCTGCAGCGCACCTTCGGTCTTCAGGATCAGCCAGGTCGCGCCCAGCAGTGCGTAGCCCGCGCAAAGGGCGAAGCCGGTGAACACCGCGAACAGCAGGCTGCCGGTGCCCGGGTCGAAGCCGAGGATGTACCAGCCGAGCATCGTGCCCTGCGCGAAGGTGGCGAGCAGCGAGCCGGCGAAGAAGGCGAAGTTCCACCGGTGCTTGTGCCCGGCATCGGCCTTGGCGCGGAACTCGAATGCCACCCCGCGCAGCGTGAGGCCGACGAGCATCCCGGCCACCGGCAGGTAGAGCGCCGACAGCACCACGCCATGGGCGAGCGGAAAGGCGGTCAGCATCAGGCCGACACCGAGCACCAGCCAGGTCTCGTTGGCATCCCAGAACGGGCCGATGGAGGCGATCATGCGGTCCTTCTCTGCATCGTCCGCATGGCGCAGCAGCAGCCCGACGCCCAGGTCGTAGCCATCGAGCACCACGTAGGCGAGCATCGAGATGCCCATCAGCGCGAGGAACACCACCGGCAGCCAGCCGGCCGGGGTGGACAGGTCCGGCATCGCGTAGTCCATGTCAGGCGCGCACGCCGCCCGCCACCGCGGCACGGGCCGTGGGCGTGCCGGGCAGGCTGGCCCGGTCGCCCTTGCGGGCGAGATGGAAGACGGCCCCGATATAGGCGGCCAGAAGGAACACGTACAGGGCCAGGTACACGGCGAGGGTGGTGCCGATCGCTGCCGCCGGCACGGCCGATGCCGCGTCGGCGGTGGCCAGCACGCCCTGCACGAGCCACGGCTGGCGTCCGATCTCGGTCACGTACCAGCCGGATACGGTTGCCACCCAGCCCGAGAAGGTCATCGCAACCAGCACCCGCGCCAATGGCCGCGGCACGGTACCGGTGCGCCGCAGCTTCCAGGCCGCGAACCAGGAAACGGCGAGCATCAGCAGGCCGGTGCCGACCATGATGCGGAATGCCCAGAACACCGGTGCCACCGGCGGGTGGACGCCATCGAACTCCGAAAGTCCCTTGAGCTCGCCGTCCCATTCATGGGTCAGGATGAACGCGGCGAGGTTCGGGATGCCGATCGCGTAGTCGTTGCTGCGGGTCTCGGCATTGGGCAGGGCGAACAGCAGCAGCGGCGAACCCCGCTCGGTCTCCCAGATGCCCTCGATCGCCGCGATCTTCGCAGGCTGGTGTTCGAGCGTGTTGAGCCCGTGCAGGTCTCCGACCACGATCTGCAGCGGGATCAGGATCGCGCCCAGCCAGGTTCCGACCTTCAGCGTCGCCATCACCGCGGGCGTCTGGTCGCCGCGCAGCAGGCGCCAGGCGCTGATGCCGGCGACCAGGAAGGCGACCGTGAGCCCGGAGGCGATCATCATGTGGGTGAGGCGGTAGGGAAGCGACGGATTGAACACGATGGCCAGCCAGTCGGTCGCGTGCGCCTTGCCGTCGATCATCTCGAAGCCGGCCGGCGTGTGCATCCAGGAATTGAGCACGAGGATCCAGAAGGCGGACATCGAGGTGCCCACCGCGACCAGCACGGTGGCGACGGTATGCATCCGGTTGCCGACGCGCTGGTAGCCGAACAGCATGATCCCGAGGAAGGTGGCCTCGAGGAAGAACGCGGTCAACACTTCGTAGGCGAGCAGCGGACCGGCGATGTTGCCGACGGTCTCCATGAAGCCTGGCCAGTTGGTGCCGAACTGGAAGCTCATCGTGATGCCGCTGACCACGCCCAGCGCGAACGTCAGCGCGAACACCTTCACCCAGAAGTAGTAGGCCCCCATCCACTTTGCGTCGCCGGTGGCATTGAAGCGCAGCTTGAAGAAAAGCAGCACCCAGGCAAGCGCGATCGTGATGGTCGGGAACAGGATGTGGAACGTGATGTTGGCTGCGAACTGGATGCGCGCGAGAAGCACGGCATCCGGCGTGGCGGCGACGGCGATGGCGGACTCGAGCATGGCACCGGCTCCCGGGTCAGTCTGCAGTGGCCGTGCGCGCCCTGCCGCCGGCCAGCTGGGTGATCTTCTGCTTGACCTCGAGGACCTTCGAGACCGTCGAGCCCATCTTCATCAGCGGGACGAGCGTCGCCGGATCGAGGCGGCCAACGTCGTCGAACCAGAGGGTGATCAGTTCGACGAGATCGTGCATCTCGCGCATCCGCTGCTGCGCATGCCGTTCGGCGTCGCCGGAGGGCTTCTGCAGCAGCGCGCCGCGCAGCATGGTGAGGGTCGGTTCGACCTCGCGCTTCTTGCGCTCCTCCGCGAGGGTGCGAAAGATGGCCCAGACATCCTCGGGCGCCGCGAAATACTCCCGCCGGTCTCCCGGCAGGTGGTGCGGCTGGGTCAGCCGCCATGACTGCAGTTCCTTCAGTCCCATGCTCACGTTCGAGCGCGAGAAGGCGAGCGCCTCGGCGATCTCGTCGGCGTTGAGCGGGCGCGGCGACACGAACAGCAGCGCGTAGATCTGGCCGACGGTGCGATTGATTCCCCATCGGCTGCCCATCTCGCCGAAGTGGAGGACGAAATCACGAACGAGGGGAGACAGCGTTTCCATGGCATGGCGGATCGGCCGCCGGCGGGGCAACCTTGATCCTGTATTTTCAGTAATTCCTGAAAAGACAGAATACTACGATCGGCCCGATGACGGGGCCAACGGGTCGGATCTGTCCAGCCGGCCTGCGGCGGCGCTTCCCGCGCCGACTCAGAAAGCCTGGGCGCCCGGCAGGGCTGCGATGGCCGCCTTCGCCACCTCGAGGTCCTGCTCGCCGGTCCCGGAGCCGACGCCGACGGCGCCGATCACGTGGCCATCGACGATGACCGGCAGCCCGCCCATCAGGTTGGTCATCATGCCGTCGGAGGCGATCGCCAGCTTCACCTCGTTCGCGGGGTCGAGGCCACCGGTCGGCCTGCGGTTGGAGGCGGCAGTCATCGCCTTCTTGCGCGAGGTGTGGGTGGACAGCACCCGGCCGCCATCCATGCGGACGAAGGCGAGCAGGTGGCCGCCGTCGTCGACGATCGTGATGCACTGGTCCTGGCCCATCGCCTTCGCCTTCGCCATGCCGGCGGCGAGCATCTTCATTGCGCCTTCATGGGTGAGCTTGAGGTGCGGCACGACATCGGCCATCGGGGTCTCCTGGTTCTGCGTGAGGGAAGGGAAGGAAGGGCGGCCAGGGGGCGAATCAGGGAAACAGGTCGCACATCCTGCGGGCGAACGCGTAGAGGTCGCGGTTGCGTTCGCGGATCGCGGCGAGCATCGGCTTCGCTTCCGCGATCACCGCATCCGCGTCGAATGCAGTGATGCGCCCGGCCTCGACCACGATCCGGCCATCGACGACGACCGTATGCACGGATGCGCCGGTTTCCGAGAACACCATCTGCCGGACCGGATCGTTGACCGGCGTCCATTCCGGCCGTGACAGGTCGTAGAGCACGAGATCGGCGCGGCAGCCGGCCTCGATGCGGCCGATGTCGTCGAGTTGCGCGGCGGCCGCCCCGCCGCGGGTCGCCATCGCGAGTGCCTGGCGCGCGGTCACCCACCTGCGGCGGTCGGGCTCGACCACGCGGCCCAGGCATGCGGCGAGGCGCATCGCCTCGTGCAGCTGCTGGTTGTCGTTGGTGACGTTGCCGTCGCTGCCCAGTGCGACCGTGACGCCTGCGGCGACCATGCGCACGATCGGGGCGATGCCGGTGCCCAGCTTGAGGTTGCTCTCGGGGTTGTGCACGACCACCACGCCATGCCGGGCCAGCCGCTCGATGTCCGGGTCGTCGATCCAGATCGTGTGCGCGCAGGACAGCTTCGGCGACAGCATCCCGAGCCGTTCCAGGTGCTGGACCATCGTGCACCCGTGGCGCTCCTGCGCAAGCCGGGTCTGCACCTTCGATTCGAGCAGGTGGGTGTGGATGCCGACGTCGAAGCGCGCGGCGATGTCCCGGCTCATCTCGAGCAGCGCGTCGGTGCAGCGCACCGGGTTGGTCGGCGCGGGAAACACCGACAGTCGCCGCGCCGGTGCATGGTAGCGGGCGATCGCGTCCTCGGTCAGTTCGCGCGTCTGCGCGAGCGGCTTCGGCGGAAGCGGCGCGACCCGCGCGAGCTCGCGCTCGAGGTCGGGTGGCAGCTTCGTGTCGCGCGGGAAGATGTCGCCGAAGGTGTCGTCGAAGATGCGCACCGCGAGCACCATGCGCATGCCGCTGTCCTCGTAGGCCCGCGTCGCGGCGGCGATGTCCTCGGGGCCGAAGTTCTGCGCGGGGAAATGGTCGATCGCCGTGGTCACGCCGGCGAGCAGCATCTGCGCCGCATTGAGCATCGCGCTGATGTACACCTCGTGCGGGGTGCGGCCGCTGGTGTCCGCCTGGTTCAGCCACATGAAGGCCGGATGGCTTTCCGTGTCCATGGTGCCGGCCAGCAACGCACCCGGCGAATGGGTGTGTGCGTTGACCAGCCCGGGCGCGGCGAGGAGGTTGCGTCCGTCGATCACGCGTCCGGCGACGCGCGCACCATCGCGGGTCGGTCCGGTCGCGGCGTGCACCGCCGCGATGCGTCCGTCGACCACTTCGATGTCGCCGCGTTCGATGAATCGATCGTCGCGGTCCAGGGTGAGGATCGCAGCGTCTCGAATCAGCAGTGAACTCACGATAGACTCTCCGCAACATGGACGGGACAGGCGATGTGATCACACATGCCGCTGTTTCGAGGCCGCGCCCCGGCGCGACGCACCGACTATAGAACAGGCAGCCACCGATGAGCGAATCGAAGCCGAACCCCGCGCAACTGCTGGCCGCGAAGCTCGCGCCGGTCCTGTCCTGCGAACGCGCGCGCACCGTGCTGCAGGAGGTGCTGCGCGTGCCCAGC
>JAIENF010000389.1 GCA_019751575.1 Burkholderiales bacterium | reverse complement strand
TCAACGCCAGCATCGACTCGCAGATCGGCGTGGCGCGGATCCCGACGCAGGGATCGTGGCGGCCGGTCGTCTCGACGATCACCGGCGCGCCGCTGCGGTCGATCGAGCGGCGCGGCAGGCGGATCGACGAGGTCGGCTTCACCGCGACATGCACGACGATGTCCTGCCCGGTCGAGATGCCGCCGAGCACGCCACCGGCATTGTTCGACAGGAAACCCTCCGGCGTCATCTCGTCGCCATGGACCGTACCCGGCTGGATCACCGACTCGAAGCCCGCACCGATCTCGACACCCTTCACCGCGTTGATGTTCATCATGGCCCAGGCGATGTCGGCATCGAGCCGGTCGTACACCGGCTCGCCCCAGCCGACCGGCACGCCGGTGGCCACGGTGGTGATCTTCGCACCGCAGGAGTCGCCCGACTTGCGCAGGCGGTCCATGAACGCCTCGAGCTCCGGCACGATGTCGGGGTCTGCCGAGAAGAACGGGTTGTCGTACACGCCGTCCCAGGACTTGAACGGCAGCGGGATCGGGCCAAGCTGGGACATGCGGCCGCGGATCACGATGCCGTAGCGTTCGAGCAGCCACTTCTTCGCGATCGCGCCCGCCGCGCAGCGCACCGCCGTCTCGCGCGCCGAACTGCGCCCGCCGCCGCGATAGTCGCGCTCGCCGAACTTCTGCCAGTAGGTGTAGTCGGCATGGCCGGGGCGGAAGGTGTCCTTGATCTTCGAGTAGTCCTTAGACCGCGCGTCGACGTTGCGGATCAGCAGGCCGATCGGCGTGCCGGTGGTGCGGCCCTCGAACACGCCGGACAGGATCTCGACCACGTCGTCCTCGCGCCGCTGGGTCACATGGCGCGAGGTACCCGGCTTGCGCCGGTCGAGCTCGACCTGGATGTCGGCCTCGGTGAGTGCCATGCCTGGCGGGCAGCCATCGACCACGCAGCCGATGGCGGGACCGTGGCTCTCGCCGAACGAGGTGACGGTGAACAGGGTACCGAGCGTGCTTCCGGACATGGCTTGGACGGGGACCACCCGGAGGCGGGCAGCCGCGATTTCTGAGGACGTTCGAGTCTAGCATTGGGCGCATTCGCGTCCGTGCCGGCATGCGTACATCGGTCGGTGCCTCGTTCGAACGCCTCGATGCCGCACGGCCCGACCTGCGCACCGCGCCTGCGCTGATCGAGGTGATGGGACACCCTGCGGAGCGAAGTAAAGGCGGAGGCCCGGAGCCGCGCCAGCGGGTCCGGGCCGGGGGACATGAGCGGAGCAGGGTGTCCCGTCGCCTCGATCCTGCACGGCCAACATGTCGCCTCGATCCTGCACGGCCAGCACGTCGCCGCGATCCGGCACCCCCGCTTCTGGGTAACATTCGCCACCCCGCCCCTTCCGGAGAACACGATGACGCGGCACCCCGCCCGCCCCCGTCCGGCCGCCCTGCGCATCGCCGCCGCCCTGCTGCTGGCCGTCGCCGCGTCCGGCGAAGCATGGGCGAACGTGCGCTGCCAGGTGGACGGCCGCGACGTGAACCCGGCCAACGGCAACACCACCGCAGGCCTCACCGGCCTGATGGTCTGCCGCGAAGCGGACGGCCGCGTGGTGCGCGAACGCGAACTGAAGGACGGCGTCTTCATGGGCCTGGAACGCATCCAGCTTCCGGGCGGCGGCGTGCGCGAGCGCCAGGTCAATGCGCGCGGCAACAGCGACGGACCCTACTCGGAACGCGATGCCAAGGGCACGCTGCGCATCGATGGCCAGTACAGCAACGGTGCCAGCATCGGCCTGCACCGGCGCTTCTTCGATACCGGCCGCCCGGAACGTCTCGCGTTCTTCAGCGAAGGCCGCGAGCAGGCGGTGATCGAATACAACCCGGACGGATCGCTGCGCAGCCTGCGCTGCGCCGCGCAGAGCGTGATGACTGAGGACCGCACGCCCTGCGGCTTCGACGGCCGGGCACAGATGAACGAACTGCGCGATGGCCGCGGCAGGCTGGCCGCGCGCGAGACCTGGCAGCAGGGGCGGCTGGTCGAGCGCACCACCCTGAACGAGGACGGCTCCGTCTCCGGCGAACAGAAGGTCGAGGACGGCCGGCGCGTGCACCGCGAGTTCTCGCTCGCCGACGGCAAGCCGGTACCGCGCAGGGAGCGGGTGTTCGAGAAGGACGATGCGCCGCTGCGCGCCGCGGGCAGCCGGGTGTCCGAACGCGAGTGGGCCCCCGCCGGCCAGCGGGTGCGCGAGACCCTCTATTCCGAGGGACTGCCGGCCAGCGAACAGCTCTGGTACCTGAACGGCCAGGTGCGTGTGCGCCGGCTGATCGAACACCAGCTGCTGGCCGACGGACGCAGGCGCAGCACGCTGGTCCGCGAGGAATCGTTCCGCGACGACGGCACGCTGTCGGCACGCACCACCCAGCGCGACGGCATGCTGACCGGACTGCAGCGCTACTACGACGAGCGCGGCGTGCTCAGGCGCGAAGACCTGCACGCCGAAGCCGAGCCGGGGCGGCGCGGGCAGGCAGCGCGGCTGCTGGCACGCAAGACGTTCGACGAGCGGGGCAAGCTGGTCACGGACGACGAGTTCTTCGAGGACGGATCGAGGAAGACCCGGCCCTGAGCGTCGATGCAACGACGCTACAATCACGTCCGTCGTGGCCACCCCGGCCACCGCGGCAAGGTGCGAGACCGATGCAGCAATACCATGAACTCATGCGCGCGATCCTGGAGCGCGGCAACCGCAAGGCCGACCGCACCGGCACCGGCACGCTCAGCCTGTTCGGCTGGCAGATGCGCTTCGACCTGGCCGACAGCTTCCCGCTGGTGACGACCAAGAAGCTGCACCTGAAGTCGATCATCCATGAACTGCTCTGGTTCCTGAAGGGCGACACCAACGTCGCCTATCTCCACCAGCACGGGGTGACGATCTGGGACGAGTGGGCCGACGCGAACGGCGACCTCGGCCCGGTGTACGGCAAGCAGTGGCGCAGCTGGTCGACGCCGGATGGCCGCACCATCGACCAGCTGACCCAGATCGTCGAACAGATCCGGCGTACGCCCGACTCGCGCCGCCTGGTAGTGTCGGCCTGGAACGTCGGCGAACTCGAGCAGATGGCGCTGCTGCCCTGCCATGCGCTGTTCCAGTTCTATGTCGCCGACGGGCGGCTGTCGTGCCAGCTGTACCAGCGCAGTGCCGACGTGTTCCTCGGGGTGCCGTTCAACATCGCCTCGTACGCCCTGCTGACGCAGATGGTCGCGCAGGTCTGCGGGCTCAAGCCGGGGGAGTTCGTGCACACGCTCGGCGATGCGCACCTGTACCTGAACCACCTCGACCAGGCGAACGAGCAGCTCGACCGCACCCCGCGCGCGCTGCCGGTGATGCGCCTGAACCCGGCGGTCACCGACCTGTACGGATTCCGGTACGAGGACTTCACCCTGGAAGGCTACGACCCCTGGCCGGCGATCAAGGCGCCGATCGCGGTCTGAGCCGATGGCTGCCCTGCCCGCACCGTCCCTGATCGTCGCCATGGCGCGCAATCGCGTGATCGGGCGCGGCAACGCGATGCCCTGGCACCTGCCGTCGGAACTGCAGCGGTTCCGGCGCATCACGACCGGCCACCACATCGTGATGGGCCGGCGCACCTTCGAATCGATCGGCCGCCTGCTTCCTGGCCGGACCTCGGTGATCGTCACCCGCAACCCGGCCTATGCGGTCGAGGGTGCCATCGTCGTGCATTCGCTGCACGACGCCCTGCGTGCCTGCACCGGGGACGATGAGCCGTTCGTGATCGGCGGCGCCCAGCTGTTCGCCGAGGCCCTGCCGCTCGCGCGGCGCATCCACCTGACCACGATCGATGCCGACATCGACGGCGACGTGCTGATGCCCCTGTTCGACGCGGCCGGCTTCCGGGCATCCGGCCACGAGCGGGTGGAGGCCGGGCCCGGGCAGTCGCTGCCCTATGGATTCGTCCTGCTGGAACGGACCGACCGGCCCTGACGGGCCGGCCACCGGTTTCCCGGACGGCGGTTCAGCGCGAGCCGCCCGTGCGCGACACTGACTGCAGTTCCCAGCGCAGCCAGTCTCCCTGGTACACCAGGGTGCCGCCGGATTCGCCGCCGCCGGACATCGTGTCCTCGTTGAAGCTGTCTTCGTGCGAGCGCACCACCGCGCCGACGGACGGGGCATACCAGTCCACTTCCTTGCGCGTGGTCTGGGTGCGGTAGAACCGCTCGTCACCGAGGAACGTGTCGCGCACGACGCGCAGCGCACGGAACTCACCGGCCGGCACCTTCACCGTCTCCCATCCGGCCACGTATCCGGTGACGATCACCCGCCGGGGCCGCGACCCGTCGGATTCACGGGCCGTGACGGCCTGGCTGAAGCGTGCGCCCGGGCGCAGCGGAAACGGCAGCACGCGCATCGGCGGGTCGTAGGTGACGCTGCTGCCGTCGGCGCGTTCGAGCCGGACGATGTTGCCCTGCGCGTCGAGCACGCGATTGACGAAGATGGCGCGGTTGATGCCGAACGCGTTCTCGGCGGGGATCTGGTAATCCATGCCTTCGATCCGCGATCCGGCAGGCCCGAACACCTGGCGCACCGTGGCGCGCGGTTCGTCGTTGTAGGCATTGAAGGTCGCGTAGGTGAGCACGCTGCCGGCTGGCAAGGCGACCGGTGCCGTGGCGATCTCGCCGGCGGGCATCGAAGGATCGGTCGCGCAGCCGGCGGATGCAAGGACCAGCGCCGCGAAGGCGGCTGCGACGGATCGGCGGATCTGCATGTCGGGGCTCCGGATTCTCAGGGGTGCAGCCGGGGCCTGGATTCGGCTCCAGGCAACAGCGGGTAGCTTAATCCCGCCTGTCGATGCGCGACG
>JAIENF010000450.1 GCA_019751575.1 Burkholderiales bacterium | reverse complement strand
GCGAGGTAGCACGCACGCGCGCGCGCGCCGATGGCATCCCGCTCCGAAGCCGGCAGCGCCGCCAGCGCCGCGACCGCCTTCGCCAGGGCTTCGGGATCTTCCGCGGCGCAGGCGATACCGGCGCGTGCCCGGCGGATCACCTCGGCGCCTTCCCCGTTGAGCGCGGCGATCACCGGACGGGCGCAGGCGAGGTAGGACTGGATCTTGCCCGGGATGGTGAGCGCGAAGATCGGTTCGTCGCGCAGCGTGACCAGCAGCGCATCGGCCCGCGCGAACAGGTTTGGCATGTCCTCCAGCGGCAGCGCGCCGAGCAGCCGCACGCAGCGGCCCAGGCCGCGTCGTTCGATCTCCGCTTCCAGCCAGCCGCGCATCCGGCCGTCGCCCGCGATCAGCCAGTGGATGTCGCGTCGCTCGCGCAGCCGCTCCGCGGCGGCAAGGATGGTCGGAAAGTCCTGGGCGACGCCGATGTTGCCTGCGAACAGCACCTTGAAGCCGGCGGGAAGCACGGGCGACAACGGCGCGATCCCGTTGCCGCGCGAGGCCGCCTCGCGATCGACCGGACGGTAGATGGATTCCGCCCAGCTCGGGAAATAGCGAAGCTGGTCCGGCTGGACCCCCTGCCGCTCGAGCGGACCGAAGAATGCGCGCGACTGTGCCAGCACCCGGTCGCAGCGGCGATAGATCCAGCGCGTCATGGCCTCGACCGGCGCCAGCAACCAGCGCGCGCGCAGCCGGCTCGCGGCGATCACGCTCTCGGGCCACAGGTCGAGCACCCAGAACAGGATCGGTGCGCCGGTGAGGGCGCGGCACACGGCAGCCGGTATGCCGACGGTCACCGGCGACGGTTCGAACACGAAGATCGCGTCGTAGCGGCCATGGGCGCGAAACGCACCGAGGGTGGATGCGCTGAACGCGAACGACAGGTAGTTCAGCACGAGCCGCCAGCCTGCCGAACTTCCGCGCGAGAACATCGGCACGCGGATCACCGAGGCGCCGAACAGGCGTTCCCGCCATGGGCCGAGCAGTGGCCGATATCCTTCGTGCCACCTTCCCGACGGGTAGTTCGGAAGCCCGGTCAGGACCGTCACTTCATGGCCGCGGGCCACCATCCCTTCCACCAGGTCGTTGATGCGGAAGTTCTCGGGGAAGAAATACTGGGTGACGACCAGGACGCGGAAGCCCTTGCCTGCCGAGACCTTGCCGGGCTCGTTCATCGTGCGCACAGCGAGCCGTACAGCGCGAGCCATTGCGGCCCGACCGCGTCGAGGACGTAGCGACGTCCTACGAGCTGTCGGCTCGACTGCCCGCGATCCATCCGTGCGTCCAGCGGCCACGCGGCTGCGGCGACCATCGCATCGCGCAGCGAGTCGACGGTGCCTTCGATCAGGATGCCACCGCCGGCGTCCCAGTCATGCAGGCCCGCTGCATGGGTGGTGATGCTCGGCGCGCCGGCACAGGCCGCTTCCAGGTTGGCCATGCCGACGACTTCGGTGTGCGACGGCACCAGCACGGCCCATGCTCGTGCGAGCAGGCGTTCCAGCGTCGCCGTGCCGCCTTGCGGGTACCGCCAGCCGCCGCTCATCGCGAGCAGCGGGCCTGCTAACACCGGCCGCCGGTCATTGTGTTCTCGCCGGTGTCGTCGAGCGTCACGCGCCACGGCTCCGCGCTCGCCTGGCGAACTTCCATCCGCTTCTCCGCCAGGTCGAACGTTACGTCCGACCTGTGCAGGAAATAGCTGGCGAAGTACTCCTTGATCACGTAGCCGCGGTAGCCGAGGCCTCCGGCAAGGATCACCGCCTTCATCGGGAACGCTCCGGCTGCTGGGATCTGCTCGGGTCCATGTCCGATTATCTCAGGAGTTGGGCGTGCCGGCAGCGAGGCATTCCGAGAGCGCGTCGCGCCATGCAGGCAGGACCAGGCCGAACCGGGCCTGGAGCAGCCCGCAGTCGAGCACCGACCATGCGGGGCGGGGCGCCGGCAGCGGATAGTCGGCGGTGGTCAAGGGGCGCAGCCGAGGCCTGCGCGCAAGGCCGGGCGCGAGCTCGAAGATCGCCGATGCGAAGCCGAACCAGGTGGTCGAGCCGCTCGCGGTCGCGTGGTAGAGCCCGGAGATGCCGGCCCATGACGCCGGGTCGTGCGCATGGCGGTCGAGCAGGTGCAGGGTGCCGCGGGCAATCGAGCGGCTCCAGGTGGGGCTGCCCTGCTGGTCGTCGACCACGCCGAGTTCCTCGCGTTCGCCAGCCAGGCGCAGCATCGTGCGCAGGAAGTTCTGGCCGGTCATCCCGTAAACCCAGCTGGTGCGCAGGACGACCGCGGCACATCCGGTCGCGGCGATCGCGCGTTCCCCGTCGAGCTTGCTGCGGCCATATGCGCCGAGCGGCCCGACCGGGTCGGACTCGCGATACGGCACGCTGGCGCGGCCGTCGAACACGTAGTCGGTGGAGTAGTGGACCAGCAGGGCGCCGCTGTCGCGGGCCGCCGCGGCCATCGCGGCCGGCGCATCGGCGTTGATCCGGCGGCAGGCTTCCTGTTCGGTTTCGGCGCGGTCGACCGCGGTCCAGGCTGCGGCATTGACGATCACCTGCGGCCGGGCCTGCGCGATGGCCGCATGCACCGCGTCCGGATCGGACAGGTCGCAGGCGGCGCGGTCGAGCACCGTCAGTTCGTAGGCGGGCTGGTCGCGCGGCAGCTGCAGGCGTGCCGGCTCGCCGTTGGAGCGTCCGGGGCGGCGCTGCTCGAACTGGCGCACGAGTTCGCCCCCGACCTGTCCATTGCGTCCGAACAGGAGGACGCGCGTCACGGGTAGGTCTCCGCTTCGCCAAGGGGCTGGCCGGCCTGGTCTCGGGCGGACAGCACCGGCAGTGCGGTTGCCGAGGGGTGCACCTCGCCGAGCGGCCATTCGATGCCCAGCTGCGGGTCGTTCCATGCAATGGAGCGCTCGAACTTCGGACCGTAGTAGTCGGTCGTCTTGTACAGCACCTCGGCCCGCTCGGACAGCACCAGGAACCCGTGGGCGAAACCCGGCGGCACCCACATCATGGTTCGCCGCTCCGCCGACAGCCGATGTCCTGTCCACTGGCCGAACCTGGGTGAACTGCGCCGTATGTCGACGGCCACGTCGTACACCTCGCCGACCACGGCACGCACCAGCTTTCCCTGGGCCTGCTCGAGCTGGTAATGCAGCCCGCGCAGCACGCCTGCCTGCGAGGCCGAATGGTTGTCCTGCACGAACTGCGGGCCGATGCCGGCTGCTTCCATCGCGCGCTGGTTGTAGCTCTCGAAGAACATGCCACGGGCATCCCCGTAGGCAACCGGCTCGATCAGCAGCACTTCGGGGAGTCGTGTCGATTCGATGCGCATCTGTTTCCTTGTGGCTTCGCTGTGGCTTTGGTCAGTGGCGCGGGTCGCTCAGCAGGCTGCGCAGGTAGGCGCCGTAACCACTCTTGCCGAGGTCGCCGGCCAGGGCTTCCAGGGCCGCAGCGTCGATCCATCCCTGGCGCCAGGCGATCTCCTCAGGGCAGGCCAGCTTCAGCCCCTGTCGCTTCTCGATGGTCTGGATGAACTGGCTGGCTTCGAGCAGGGAGTCGTGCGTGCCGGTGTCCAGCCAGGCCATGCCGCGGCCCATCGCGACGACTTCCAGTTCGCCGCGATCGAGGTAGCACCGGTTGAGGTCGGTGATCTCGAGCTCGCCCCGAGGCGAGGGCTGCAGCCGTGCCGCCATGTCGGGCGCATTCCCGTCGTAGAAATAGAGCCCGGTCACGGCGTACCGCGATCGAGGGACCTTCGGCTTTTCTTCGAGTGCGAATGCCCGGCCCTGGGCGTCGAACTCCACCACGCCGTAGCGCTCCGGGTCGTTGACCGGATAGGCGAAGACCGTCGCGCCGGTGGTCCGTGCCGCCGCCTTCGCGAGCAGGTTCGTCAGGTCGTTGCCGTGGAAGATGTTGTCGCCCAGCACCAGCGCGCAGCCCGCGCCATCCAGGAAGGTGCGCCCGATCAGCAGTGCCTGCGCGATGCCGTCGGGCTTCGGCTGGACGGCATAGGAAAGGGACAGGCCCCAGCGCGAACCGTCGCCGAGCAGCTGCTGGAACCGCGGCGTGTCCTGGGGCGTCGATATCAGCAACACCTCGCGGATGCCGGCGAGCATCAGGGTCGACAGCGGGTAGTAGACGAGCGGCTTGTCGTACACCGGCAGCAGCTGCTTCGATACGGCGAGGGTTGCCGGATGGAGGCGGGTGCCCGCGCCACCGGCGAGAAGGATGCCTTTCATCGTGCGCGCGCTCCGCTGCGGTAGTTGGTGTCGAGCCACCGGCGATAGGCGCCGGTTTCGATGCCCGCGATCCAGGCGTCGTTGTCCAGGTACCAGCGGACCGTGTCGCGCAGTCCCTGCTCGAAGGCGACCGAAGGCTTCCAGCCCAGTTCGGACGCGATCTTGCGCTGGTCTATCGCATAGCGGCGGTCGTGGCCCGGGCGGTCTGCGACATACGCGACCTGCGACGCATACGGGATGCCGTCTGCGCGGGGCGACATCTCGTCGAGCAGCGTGCAGAGCAGGTTCACCACGGACAGGTTCTCGCGCTCCGCGCTGCCACCGATGTTGTAGGTCTCGCCGGGCCTGCCGCCGGCGAGCACGGCACGCAGCGCGCTCGCGTGGTCGCTGACATGAAGCCAGTCGCGCACCTGCCTGCCATCGCCGTAGACCGGCAGGCGATCGCCGCGCCGCGCGTTGCGGATCATCAGCGGCACCAGCTTCTCGGGAAACTGGAGCGGGCCGTAGTTGTTCGAACAGTGGGTGATGATGGCCGGCAGGCCGTAGGTGTGCCACGCCGCCTGCACCAGATGGTCGGCGGC
>JAIENF010000032.1 GCA_019751575.1 Burkholderiales bacterium | reverse complement strand
GCTTGTCCGGCACCTGCAGGCCGACTTCGCGCGCCGGCATCAGCGCGCCGGTCGGGCAGGCCTGCACGCATTCGCCGCAGGCCACGCAACTGCTGTTGCCCATCGGGTCGTCGAAGTCGAACACGATCTTCGAGTGGTCGCCGCGGAACGCATAGCCGATGACGTCGTTCACCTGCTCTTCGCGGCAGGCGCGCACGCAGCGGGTGCACTGGATGCAGGCGTCGAGGTTGACCGCGATGCCCGGGTGCGACAGGTCGGCCTCGACCTTCGGCCGCGCGGAGAACCGCGGCAGGCCCATGTCGAGCTTGCGTGCCCACTGGTCGAGTTCGGAGTCGAGCGTGTGCGACTTCGCCGGCATGTCGGACAGCAGCAGTTCGAGCACCATCTTCTGCGACTGCCGCGCGCGCGGGCTGTCGGTCTGCACGTCCATGCCGGCCTTCGGCGCGCGGCAGCACGACGGCGCCAGCACCCGCTCGCCCTTGACCTCGACCACGCAGGCCCGGCAGTTGCCGTCCGGACGCATGCCCGGCTTGTAGCACAGGCGCGGGATCTCGACGCCCAGCCGGTCGGCGGCCTCGATCAGAGATTCGTCGGCGAACGCAGTGACCGTCCGGCCGTTCAGCTTGAACTCGACCTCGTCGCGCGCCGCGACCGGCTCTGACATCATGTTCATCGAAGTTCTTCCGGGAAGTACTTGATCACGCAACGGATCGGATTGGGCGCCGCCTGCCCCAGCCCGCAGATCGAGGCATCGGCCATCACCTGCGACAGTTCCTCGAGCAGGGGTGCATCCCACCTGGGCTGCTGCATCAGGTCGAGGGCCTTCGCGGTGCCGACCCGGCACGGCGTGCACTGGCCGCAGGATTCGTCCTTGAAGAATGCCAGCAGGTTGCGCGCCGCGTCCGCTGCACGGTCCTTGTCGGACAGCACCACCACCGCGGCCGAGCCGATGAAGCAGCCGTAGGCATGCAGGGTGTCGAAGTCGAGCGGCACGTCGCCCAGCGAGGCGGGCAGGATGCCGCCGGATGCGCCGCCCGGCAGGTAGCCGTAGAACGCGTGCCCCGGCAGCATGCCGCCGGCGTACTCGTCGATCAGTTCGCGCACGGTGATGCCGGCGGGCGCCAGGTGCACGCCCGGCTTCTTCACCCGTCCGGACACCGAGAACGAGCGCAGGCCCTTGCGTTCATGGCGTCCCTGCCCGGCGAACCAGTCGGCGCCCTTCTCGACGATGTCGCGCACCCAGTACAGGGTTTCCATGTTGTGTTCGAGCGTCGGGCGGTCGAACAGCCCGACCTGGGCGACATACGGCGGGCGCAGCCGCGGCATGCCGCGCTTGCCTTCGATCGATTCGATCATCGCCGACTCTTCGCCGCAGATGTACGCGCCTGCCCCCCGGCGCAGGTGGATCGGCGGCAGGCCCCACGGCGGATCGGCCTTCAGCTTCGCGATCTCGCGTTCCAGCATCTCGCGGATGCCATGGTATTCGTCGCGCAGGTAGATCCAGATGCCACCGACGCCGCAGGCGGCCGCGGCGATCAGCATCCCTTCCAGGAACCGGTGCGGATCACGCTCGAGGTACCAGCGATCCTTGAAGGTGCCAGGCTCGCCCTCGTCGATGTTGATCGCCATCAGCCGGGGTGCCGCCTCGGCGCGCACGATGCGCCACTTGCGCCCGGCGGGAAAACCGGCGCCGCCCAGGCCGCGCAGCCCGGAATCCTCCATCACCTTGATGACCGACTCGATGTCCCGTTCGCCGCTGACGCACGCCGTGAACAGCCGATACCCGCCGGCTGCGCGGTAGGCGTCATAGTCGACGACCTGCGGGGCCGGGCAGCGCACCGCGTTCGCGCGGATCGCCTTGTGCACCGACTCTGCCGTCGCATGACCGACCGGATTCTGGTGCACCACGGCCGCGGGCGCGACTTCACAACGGCCCAGGCAGGGCGCGTGCAGCACGCGCACGTCACGGCCGACGGTCTTCTTCAGGTTCTCGATCAGCCGCTTCGACCCCGCCAGCTCGCAGCTGATCGAGTCGCAGACACGAACGGTCAGGCGCGGCGGCGCATCGTCGCCCTCTTTCACCACGTCGAAGTGGTGGTAGAAGGTCGCGACCTCGTACACCTCGGCGGTCGCCATCCGCATCTCGGACGCGAGCGCCACGAGGTGCGGCGCCGACAGGTGGCCGTAGCGATCCTGTATCAGGTGCAGGTGCTCGATCAGCAGGTCGCGGTCGCGCGGCGCGCTGCCGAGCAACGCCCGCACCTGCTGCAGTGCCTCGGCATCCACCGCGCGCCCTTTCGGGCGCAGGCCGCGTCCGCCGCGGAAAACGACCGGCTTCACTTCGCCGCCCTTACTCCCGCCGGCACCGCCGGAGGAGGCGCCAGGGGCGACTCCCGTCGACTGGCCGGCCGCGCCTTCGTGCTTCTGCTGCATGTGAGCCCCTGTCTGTCGCAGCCGCGGTGGTGCCTGAAATCAGAGGACCGACTTGAGCAGCTTGCCCATCTCCGACGGATTGCGCGTCACCTTGATGCCGCACTCTTCCATGATGGACAGCTTTTCCTGCGCCGTGCCCTTGCCGCCGGAGATGATCGCCCCGGCATGGCCCATGCGCTTGCCGGGCGGTGCGGTGACCCCGGCGATGAAGCCGATCACCGGTTTCTTCATGTTGGCCTTGATCCAGCGCGCGCATTCCTCTTCGTCGGACCCGCCGATCTCGCCGACCATGATCACGGCATCGGTCTCTGCGTCGTCGTTGAACAGGCGCATCACGTCGATGTGCTTCATGCCGTTCACCGGATCGCCGCCGATACCGACGCAGCTGGACTGGCCGATGCCGAGCTCGGCGAGCTGCCCGACCGCCTCGTAGGTCAGCGTGCCCGAGCGGGACACCACGCCGACGCGGCCCTTCTTGTGGATGTGGCCCGGCATGATGCCGATCTTGATCTCGTCGGGCGTGATCACCCCCGGGCAGTTCGGCCCGACCAGCAGCGTCTTCTTGCCCTGCTTGCGCATGCGGTCGCGCACCACGATCATGTCGCGCACCGGGATGCCCTCGGTGATGCAGATCACCAGGTCGAGGTCGGCGTCGACCGCTTCCCAGATCGCCTCGGCGGCGAACGGCGGCGGCACGTAGACCACGCTGACGTTGGCCCCGGTCTGCGCCTTGGCTTCCTTCACCGTGCCATAGATCGGGATGCCCTCGTACTTCTCGCCGGGCTTCTTGGGGTTCACGCCCGCGACATAGCAGTTCGCGCCGTTGGCGTATTCCTTGCCCATCTTGGTGTGGAACTGTCCGGTCTTGCCGGTGATGCCCTGGGTCATCACGCGGGTGTTCTTGTCGATCAGGATGCTCATCGGAAGGTCCCTTATTTCCTGGCGGCGTGGGCGTTGGCACCGGCGACGACGCGCTCGGCGGCTTCAGCCATGTTGTTCGCGGTGATGATCGGCAGGCCGGACTCGGCCAGGATCTTCTTGCCGAGGTCCTCGTTGGTGCCCTTCATGCGCACCACCAGCGGCACCGACAGCTTCACCTCGCGCGCCGCGCTGACCACGCCGTTGGCGATGGTGTCGCAGCGCATGATGCCGCCGAAGATGTTGACCAGGATCGCCTGCAGGTTCGGGTTCTTCAGCATGATCTTGAAGGCCTCGGTCACCTTCTCGGTGGTCGCGCCACCGCCGACGTCCAGGAAGTTCGCCGGGCTGCCACCGTAGAGCTTGATCACGTCCATCGTCGCCATCGCCAGGCCGGCGCCGTTGACCAGGCAGCCGATGTTGCCGTCGAGCGAGATGTAGGACAGGTCGAACTTCGAGGCCTCGATCTCGGCCGGGTCTTCCTCGTCGAGGTCGCGGTAGGCAACGATTTCCGGGTGCCGGAACAGCGCGTTCGAGTCGAAGTTGAACTTGGCGTCGAGCGCGATCACGTCGCCGCTGCCGGTGACGATCAGCGGGTTGATCTCGGCGAGGCTGGCATCGGTGTCCCAGAACGCGTTGTACAGGCCCTGCAGGATGGCGCGTGCCTGCGCGATCGAACCTGCCGGCACGCCGATCTTCGCGGCGACATCGTCGGCGTCGGCATCGGTCAGGCGGGTATCGGGATCGATGAACACCTTGTGGATCTTCTCGGGCCTGTGCTCGGCGACTTCCTCGATGTCCATGCCGCCTTCGGAACTGGCCATCAGCGTCACCTTCTGGGTGACCCGGTCGACCACCATGCCCAGGTACAGCTCCATCTTGATGTCCGCACCTTCCTCGACCAGCAGGCGGCGCACCTTCTGCCCCTCGGCCCCCGTCTGGTGGGTGACAAGCTGCATGCCGAGGATCGCCGTCGCGTGCGCGCGCACCTCGTCGATCGACTTCGCGACCTTCACGCCGCCGCCCTTGCCGCGGCCGCCGGCGTGGATCTGCGCCTTGACGACCCAGACCTTGCCACCGAGTTCCTGCGCCGCCTTGACCGCTTCGTCGACGCTGAACGCCGGGATGCCGCGCGGCGTGCGCACGCCGAACTTGCGCAGGATTTCCTTGCCCTGGTACTCGTGAATCTTCATCTGGATTGGCCCTGTGGATGCCCGACGAGCGGAGCGTGCGGAGCGGGGAAGGCTGCAGGCGTACGCGACGGGGCGCGCACGCCCGGCCGATCAGCCGGGCGCCCAATCTATGTGAGCGCCCCGGAGACAGCCTTGACCGTGGTCAAGCGGAACCCGGCAGGCCGGCCGGGTGAACCACACGCTCCCCGCCTGCCTGCCTGCAGCCTGCCCGGAAGGGCATGCCGCGAGGCACCAGCCGCCGATTGTACGGCGACCGGCGGCCGAAGA
>JAIENF010000440.1 GCA_019751575.1 Burkholderiales bacterium | reverse complement strand
GGGCGAGGCGATGGGCAACAGCAACACCAACGTGAGCACCCAGGCGCCCGCGGCGGCAAACGCCTTCATCGCGGTCCGCCTTTCCGCTCGACGCCATCGCTGGCCGCCGGCACATCCGCAGGGCCGGCGGCGGCCGGCGCCGCCATGAATGCCGGGACGAGCTGCCGGTGCGCCATCGCGAACTCGATCGCCACGGAATCGTTCAGGCCGCCGTCGACGAACGGCGCAGGCCGCGGATCGCCTCTCCCGGTCGCCGCAGGACCGTCCCGATTCACCAGCCAGGCCACGGAACCGACCAGCAGCACCCCGCCGAGCCCGGTCAGCAGCATCGTCCGCATCCGTGGCAGCTGCGCACGCCATGAGGGCACCGCAGGCACCGGCTCCTGTTCGAGCCGCTCGTGGAACTTCTCGGTGAACCGCGAGGGGCCGATCGCATTGCCCTGGAGCGTGTCACGGATCACGTGGAACGTCGCCCATGCATCGCGCAGATCGTCCTGGTCCTCGAGCCGGGTGATCGTCGAGCGAACCCGCTTGCGTTCCAGTTCACCGTCCATCAGGGCAGAGACGTCTTTCATCTCACCACCTCCGGTCCTTGTGGGTGCCCAGCAAAGGGCGCAGCTGATCGGCGATCGCCTCTCGGGCACGGAAGATCCGCGAACGAACGGTGCCGATCGGACAGTTCATGATCGCCGCGATCTCGTCGTAGCTCATGCCTTCGATCTCGCGCAGCATGATCGCCGAGCGCAGTTCCTCCGGCAGTGCGTCCATCGCCGCATTCACCGTTTCGGCGACCTGCCGACTCATCATCTCCTGCTCCGGCGTGTTCGTGTCTCGGGCCAGGTCGTTCTCGCTGGCCGACTCGGCATCCTCGGGGTCGATATCCACCGTTGCCGGCGCTTTGCGGCCCTGGGCAGTCAGGTAGTTCTTCGCCGTATTGATGCCGATCCGGTAGAGCCATGTGTAGAAAGCACTTTCTCCACGGAAGGTCGGAAGCGCGCGATAGGCCTTGATGAACGCTTCCTGGGTGACGTCTTCGACTTCTGCCGGGTCACGCACCAGCCTCGACAGCAGACGCTGCAACTTCCGCTCGTACTTGTTCACCAGCAGCTCGAAAGCAAGCTTGTCACCGCGCTGGGCGCGCAGCACGAGCTGGTGATCGATCTCGCGGTCGCTCATTCCCGGGTACTCGCACGCGCAGGAACGACGGGCCACCGCGCCTTCGCGGCAACGCTGCCCTCCCTAACAGAGACAACGAACGGGATCAATTAGTTCAATCCGCCGCCGTCAGCTTCGCAAGGCGGCACCCGCCTGCCAGGCAAGTCCGGTACGAAGCCGACGAAAGGGGGTGGCACTGCAGTTGTCGCCGAGCAGGGCCACGGTGCGAACGAGATAGTCGCCGTCGATGCGAAACCTGACAAGGGTCAGTCGCCAGCCGACCACCGTGGAACCGCTCAGCATTCCGGATGCCGTGTACCCGTTCCGGTACTGCACGCCGACCTTCCCGTGGCCGTCGACCTCCAGCCGCACGATCGCCCCCGCGGACGACACGCATGCCTGCTGCCGCAGGCAATGTGCGCCGCTGACGCCGACCACGAGCAACAGGACGAGTGCTGCGGGCAGTGGCAGGCCGGCCGCTGCCACCGCCGACGCTGCCAGGGCGTGGCCGCCCACCACCGCCGCCGCGAGCCGCCGCGACGGCCCGATATCCACCTGCCACGGGCCAGCCAGGCGACTGCCGGCAGCGACGGCGCCGGGCAGCCTCTGCGCGGGTGTTGGCTTGATGCACGGTTCTGCGGTCGGCGGCATGGGGGTAGGAAATGGCAATGGTGCGGACGAGGGCACGCGAAAAGGCCGCGTTGCACGCGGTGTCCGAGTCTATACGGCATCCGGAGCCGATCCCATCCGTGGAAAGGCGGGACCGGCCCGATTGTGCAGTGCCGGTCACCCTCAAGACTCGCGCGCAGCCGCCGTTATCGCCGGATGGTCCCGCGCTGTCCTCGACGCCCCTTCGCACCGACCGGCGCCCGCGCCGAGGCTGGATTCACGTTGATCGAACTGGTCGTCGTGCTGGTCGTGCTGGGCGTACTGGCTGCCGTCGCCTTTCCGCGCTTCATCGGGCTCGCGTCCGATGCGCGTCACTCGAAGATGACCTACCTGTATGGCTCGTTCCAGAGCAGCACGCAGCTGGCGCACGCGTTCTGGACCGCACGGTCCCAGCCACCCAACGGGATGATGACCGTGCAGGGGCAGCCGGTGCCGATCACCAATGGCTGGCCTTCGCCGGCGGGTGCGCTCGGAATGCTCAATGCCAGCAACCCGCCGCCCTTCGTGCCGGTGCTCACCGCCGACGCGCTCGAGATCCGCGAAAGCGCGGAGCGGCCGCAGTGCAGGTTCATCTATCGCCCTCCCGCGTCCTGGGGGGCGGCACCGGAGTTCGTGAGCGAAGTGAACCGCGCCAACTGCGGCGACTGAGCGTCCCGAGGCAACGCTGGACACCGGCCGGCGTCCCTCGGGCAGGGACGGGCCGCGGAGGTATCATCCGCGCTTCCTTCGCGGTTCAAGGCGACCACGCGCATGCCATCCTCGACCGGATCGACCCCGTGACCGGAACCCCGATCCGCGCCGCCGACCGGGTACTGCGCGGCGGACGACTGCTGACCCAGGACCCCGCTCGCCCGGTCGCCGAAGCCCTCGCGATCGAAGGCGACCGGCTGGTCGCGGTAGGCAGCAACGAGGAGATCACGCAGCGGATCGGCGCTGGAACCCGCGTACACGAACTTGCCGGGCACACCGTGCTGCCGGGCCTGGTCGACGGCCATGCACACATGGACCGCGAGGGGCTGAAGCAGGTATTCCCGACGCTTGGGCCGGTGCGCTCGATCGCCGACATCCAGCAGCGCATTGCAGCCCTCGCCCGCGAGCGCGCGCCGGGCGAATGGATCGTGACGATGCCGATCGGCACGCCGCCCGCCTACTTCGACGCGCCCGGCTGCCTGCGCGAGAACCGCTGGCCCACCCGGCATGAACTCGACGAGGCCGCGCCCGACAATCCGGTGTTCATCCGGCCCATCTGGGGTTACTGGCGGCACACGGCACCGCTGGTGTCGATAGCCAACTCGCTGGCACTGGCGCGCGCGGGCATCGACCGGCAGACGGTCTCGCCCACGCCGACGATCATCCTGGGCCGCGACGCGAACGGCGAACCCAACGGCATCTTTTCGGAGGACACGATGATGCCGATCGTCGAGCATTCGCTGATGCGATGCGTCCCGGGCTTCACCGATGCCGACCGGGCGGCAACGCTGCCGGCCGCGATGTCGGCCTACCACGCGTACGGCACGACCAGCATCTTCGAAGAACATGGAGCGGCGGCCGAGCTGATCCGTGCATACAAGCAGGTACACGCGCGCGGCGCGCTGACGATGCGCACCGCGCTGGTGTCCAGTCCCGACTGGCGCGCGCTGCCTGGCGGCACCCATCCCGAGCACTACGGCCGCCTGCTGGATGCCTGGTGCGCAGGCCTCGTCGAACCCGCGTGCGGCGATGCGATGCTTCGGCTGACCGGCCTGTTCGTCGACATCGACGTGGTTGCCGACAACCGGGTGCGCGCGGCGTCGATGCCGTACACGGGCTGGGCCGGCTTCAACTACGACACGGCGCTTGCCCGGGAGAAGGCGCGCGCGCTGCTCATCGCGTGTGCGGAACGCCGGATCCGGGTCGTCGCGATCTGGCCGAACATGCTCGACCTGTTCGAGGAGGTCGATCGCATCGTGCCGATCCGCGACCAGCGATGGGTGCTCGGCCACCTGTCTTCCCTGTCCCGTGCCGATGTCGGGCGCGTGCGCGACCTTGGACTGGTGACCACCAGCCACACCAACCGCTATGTCTACAAGGAAGGGCACCTGCTGGAAGCGAAGCTCGGACCCGGCCGCGCGCACGAGGTCTCGCCGCTGCGCGCGCTGATCGAAGCCGGCGTCCCGGTCTCCCTTGCCACGGACAACGTGCCGGTCTCCATGTTCTGGCCGGTCTGGCAGTCGGTCACAAGGATCAACCGCTACACCGGGCGACCGGTTTCGCCGGAGCAGGCCATCAGCCGCAGTCAGGCCCTGCATGCGGCGACGGTTGCCGGCGCGATGCTGACCTTCGAGGAAGACCAGAAGGGACGTCTCGCGCCGGGCCTGCTGGCCGACGTGACGGTCCTCGACCAGGATCCGCTGGCCGTGCCCGACGAGGCACTGATGGACCTGCGCGCCGACCTGACGCTGGTCGGCGGACGCGTGGTCTGGCCGCCGCCTCCATCATCCAGTGATGGGACAATGGCATAGTTGCTGCTTCTTCAGGTGTCGAAAACTCAGGCGCGCCGTCCCCGCGGCGAACCCATCCACTCCAGACAGGTCCAAATGATTTCCGATCGTTTCGCATTCCAGCCATTCACCACCCCTGCCGCCATCGCCCTCGCAGTGGCGGGCGCGTTCGCCCTCCCCGCCACCTCGGCCGCGCAATCCTTCCCGACACGCCCGGTCACGATGGTCGTCCCGTTCGCGCCCGGCGGATCAGCCGAGGTGCTCGGTCGCGAGTTCGGCATCGAGATGACCAAGCTCCTGGGTCAGAACGTGGTGGTCGAACTGCGTCCAGGCGCGGGCGGAAACATCGGGGCGGAGTACGTCGCCAAGCAGAGCCGTGCCGACGGGCACACGATCCTGCTGGGCTCGCTGTCGGTGTCGACCAACGTGAGCCTGATGCGCCTGAACTGGGATCCGCGCAAGGACCTCGTCCCGGTCGCCGGGATTGCCACCGTGCCCAACCT
>JAIENF010000475.1 GCA_019751575.1 Burkholderiales bacterium | reverse complement strand
CCACCACATATAATCCGCACTAACCTGTGGCCGGCCGCGCCGGATCTCCCTCTTCATGCTGCATCTCGTAGCCCTCGCATTGCGCCGCCAAGTCTGCGGCATCCGCACCCTGGTGACCAGCGTGCTGTCGACGGCCGCACTGCTTGCCGGGGTGTCGCTGCCCGCGGGCGCCCAGCCGCAGGCGATGGTCGCCCCGGCCGCGGCCCCTGCCGTTGCACCCGCTGTCCCACCGGCGTCGGGCAGGCGGGTCGTGGCGGTGCTGCTCCCCATCGACTCGCAGACCTTCGCCCGGGCCGCCACCCACGTGCGCAACGGCATGACTGCCGCCTGGTCCCAGTCCCCGGGCAAGGGGCAGACAGAGCTGCGCTTCATCCCGATCGGCGACCAGCCGAACGACGTGGTCGCCGCGTACAACCTCGCGCTGGCAGGCGGCGCGCAGGTGATCGTCGGACCGCTGATCCGTGACCAGGCGACTGCGCTCGCCAACGCCCTGGCACAGAGTGCACCCGTGACGGTGCCGACGATCGCGCTGAACGCCGCCGACGGCGCGACGCGACTGGCACCCAACCTGTTCCTGTTCGGCCTGTCCACGGAAGGCGAGGCGCGGCAGGTGGCACGATTCGCGCTGCGCAACGGCCACAAGCGCGCACTGGTCCTCACCCAGCCCACCGTGTTGTCCCGCCGGCTGCAGCAGGCGTTCATCGAAGCCTTTTCCGAAGGTGGCGGCACCATCGCCGCCCAGCATGCCGTGGTCACCGACCCGGGTGCGATGAACCGGATGCGCGCGACGACCGCGAACACCGGTGCCGACATGATCTTCCTCGCGGCAGACCTGCCTGCCGCCCGCACGGTGCGGCCTTTCCTCGACACCCAGCTGCCGACCTATGCGACTTCGCAGCTCTGGTCAGGACCGATCGACCCGAATGCCAACCTCGACCTGAACGGCACCCGGCTGCTCGACATGCCATGGCTGCTCGAACCCGACCATGCCGCCGTCATGGTGTTCGCGCGCAGCCAGCCCGCCCTGCCTCCCGAGAACGAACGCCTGTATGCGCTGGGCATCGATGCCTACCGGCTGGCGGAGCTCGCGATCGACCGGGGCATCCAGCCCGGACTCTCGCTCGACGGCGTGACCGGGCGCATCACGCTCGAGCGCGGCAACTGGCTGGTGCGCGAGCCCGTCCCCGCGCAGGTCTGGCAGGGCCAGCTGGTCCCAGGGACAGACCGCCGGTAGGCGCCGGGCAATGGCGCGCACGACGCGGCAACTGGACGGCGACGACGGCGAAGCCCGGGCGGCCGGCCACCTCGAGCAGGCCGGCCTGCGCGTGCTGTCGCGCAACTGGCGATGCCGCGCGGGGGAGCTCGACATCGTCGCGCGCGACGCCGATGGATCGCTGGTCTTCGTCGAAGTGCGCAGGCGCGCCTCGTCCGCATTCGGCGGTGCGGCGGCAAGCATCAACCCCGCCAAGCAACTGCGGCTGGCGCGCGCGGCCGAGTTCTACCGGCAGGTGACGCACAGCACGCACCTGCCCTGCCGCTTCGACGTGGTCCTGATCGAGGCAGGCAGGCTGGAATGGATACGCGATGCGTTCCGGCCCGGCGGCTGACTGCAGCGGCACGGCGCCGACGCGCTTCGCCACGGGCAGCGATGTCCGCCCGCCTGATGCGTCGTAGAATGCGGGGATGGAACCCAAGGAACTGCTGGAACGCATCGCCATGCGCTTCGAGGAAAGCGCGCGGCTGAAGCGCGAGGTCGCCCCGAAGCTCGCCGCGCCGATCCTCGCGGCCGGCCGGATCATGGCCTCGACACTGGCCGCCGGCGGACGCGTGCTCGCCTGCGGAAACGGTGGCTCCGCCGCCGACGCGCAGCACTTCGCGGCCGAGTTGCTGAATCGCTTCGAGTGCGAACGGCCGCCGCTGGCCGCGATCGCGCTGACCACGGACAGCTCGACGCTGACGTCGATCGCCAACGACTACGACTACCGCCAGGTGTTCTCCAAGCAGGTGCAGGCGCTCGGCCGCGCGGGCGACGTGCTGCTGGCGATATCCACGTCGGGCAACTCGCCGAACGTGGTGGCTGCGATCGACGCGGCGCGCCACGCCGGCATGCATGTCGTCGCGCTCACCGGGCGCGATGGCGGAAGCATCGGGCGCGACCTGTGCGCCGGTGACGTCGAACTCCGCGTGACGCATCCGAGCACTGCACACGTGCAGGAAGTGCACATACTCGCGCTGCACTGCATCTGCGACACCATAGACCAGATCATGTTCCCGAAGGAGCCTCGATGAACCGTCGCACCGCCGCACTGACCCTCGCGCTTTCCGGACTCCTCGCCAGCGGCTGCGTGCCGCTGATCGTCGGGGGGGTCGCCACCGGCGTGCTGGTGGCGGACGACCGGCGCACCACCGGCACCGTGGTCGACGACCAGAACATCGAACTCCGGCTCAGCAACGAGATCAGCACCAAGTTCGGCAAGGTCTCCAACGCCAACGCGACCTCGTACAACCGCGTCGTGCTGATCACCGGGGAAGCGACCACCGAGCAGGTCCGCGCAGGCATCGAAGCGCTGGTACGTGCGCATCCGAACGTGCGCCACGTGCAGAACGAGATGCAGATCGCCGGACCCAGCTCGCTCACCGCGCGCAGCAACGACTCGTTCATCACCGGCCGGGTGAAGGCGCGCCTCGTCGACAACCAGGCCCGCGGCAAGGATCCGCGGGTGCAGGCGAACCACGTGAAGGTGGTCACCGAGGCGAGCGTGGTCTACCTGATGGGACTGGTGACGGCCGCCGAAGCCGACCAGGCGGCCGAGATCGCGCGCACCACCAGCGGCGTCGCCCGCGTCGTGCGCGTGTTCGAACTGATCAAGCGGCCGCCGGTCGAGCCGGCAGCGGCGCCGCCGAAGTAACGGAAGCTGCGCGCGCGGCGCTCAGCCCGCGCGCAGCCTGCGCCTGACCAGGCGCAGCACGCCACCGAGCAGCGGGAGCGATTCATAGAGCTCCCCGGCCGCGTCCCAGTAGTCCCGGTGATGGCAGACCCGGCCGTCGGCATCGAAGCGCAGCTGCGATGCGCCGTGGATGCGCCGCACCGGCTGCTGCTTCTTCAGCCGGTACTCGAGGTCCCAGGTCAGCCAGGCCGTATCGCCGTCGACCGACCGATCGAGGATCACGAACCGCGGCGCGTCCAGCTGTTCGAACATGTGCGAGAAGATGCGTTCGATGGCCGCGGCACCCCGTACCTCGTTGAACGGATCGCGGAAGTAGGCGTCGTCCGCATAGGCCTCGCGAAGCGCGCCCGTGCCCTGCGGCGTGAGGCCGGCGTAGAGTGCCTCGATGCGCGCCAGCGCCGCCCGCGTGTCCGCGGTCGCCGGCTTGACCGACTGCGTATCTGCCATGGTCACAACCCGGTGGCGCGCCGGACCAGCCTGAAGTACAGCCCGTACGGTAGCAGGCGCAGCAGCCTGAGCCAGCGCGTGAATCGTTTCGGGAAATGGATCTCGAAGCGCCCGCTCGCCAGGCCCGACACGATATGCCCAGCGGCTTCCTCCGGGCTGATCAACGCCGGCATCGCGAACTCGTTGCGGTCGGTCAGCGGTGTCTTCACGAAGCCGGGGTTGACGATCCACACGCCGATGCCGCGCGGGGAGAGGTCCATGTAGAGCGTCTCGGCCAGGTTGATCAGCGCCGCCTTCGTCGCGCCATACACCAGGCTGGTCGGCAATCCGCGGTAGCCGGCGACCGACGAGCAGATCGCGATGCCGCCGCTGCCCTGGCGCAGCATCTGCGGCAGCACGACCGCCAGCGAGTCGAGCACCGACAGCAGGTTGGTGTCGACCAGCCGGTGCGCGACCGCGGAATCGAGCGTCCATGCACGCACCGGCTCGTGCGTGCCCTGAAGGAACAGCGCGATGTCGATGCCGCCCCAGGCGTCGGTCATCTCGCGCAGGGCCGCCTCGAGCTGGTCGATGCGCGTGGCATCGAGCGGCAACGGCAGCACGTTCGCCGGCTTGGTGCCTGCGGCAAGCTCGTGCAGCGCGGCTGCATTGCGCGCGGACACCGCCACCTTCGCGCCGCGGGCGATCAGCAGCCTGGCCAGTGCGAGGCCGATGCCGCTGCTCGCGCCGATCAGCCAGACCCGCTTGCCTTTCCAGTCCTTGATCGGGGCGTTCAACATGGCGGTGTGCAGCGGTCGGTGGCGTGGAACGGAATGTTCGGAGGCATCTTCGGAGGTCCTCCGGGGTTCAGGCAGCGACGGCCGTGACGAACGATGCCAGCAGGAACGCCAGCAGGACGCCCGAGGTCAGCCACGAGCGCAGCGCAAGGTACCACGCAGGCAGGCCGAACGTCCCGGCAACGCGCCAGTCCACGGTGAGCTGCACGATGAAGCCGGCACCGAGCATGCCGAGCGCGACGACGAACGAGGGGAACAGCGCGAACCATCCCCACAATGCGGGAAGCACCGACCACGCGAAGCGCGCGCCGGCGGCGGGTTCGCGCGCCGCCATGAGCCCGATGCCCCAATGGATCGCGCCGACGAATGCCAGGATGACCGCACCATATGCGACCAGCGCCCGCTGCAGCAGCGGATGCCAGGCGGCGTCCAGGAACAGCGGCAGCACGGCGCACGCGAGGAGCGGCAGCAACCCGGCCAGGCCGGGCCACAACGCGGCGGGGGGGACACCCTGCAGCACGCCCGCGGAAGCCGGCACCCTGGCCAGGGCCGGGTCGTGAATCTCCTCGGGCCGGAGCTTGGACTGGACGTGTTTCGCAAAGGACTGC
>JAIENF010000664.1 GCA_019751575.1 Burkholderiales bacterium | reverse complement strand
CCCCGCGCAGCGGCAGGTGGCGCAACTGTCCCGCGCGCAGTTCCCGCTCGATGCCGAAGCCGTTCACGAAGGCCACGCCCACCCCGCGCCGCGCGAGTTCCTTCATCAGCTCGAGCGACTCGGTGTTCACCACCACCTGCAGCGGTCGCTTGCAGGCAGCCACCAGCGGCGCGAGTTCCCAGTGCAGCGACAGCGCCGGCCCCGGCATCACCAGCGGATGGCGGGTGCAGTCGGCGAAGGCGACGGTCGAGCCGGCCGCCAGTGGATGCGAGGGGTGTACGAGCGCGCCCAGCGCGAAGCGGCCCACCGCCACCTGGCGCAGCTCTGCCGAACGGCGCAGCACGAAGCCCAGTGCCACGTCGGCCTCTCCCGACACTACCGTCGCTGCAGCGGCCGCCGAGCCGGCGATGCGAACCCCGATGCGCACGCCGGGGTAGCGCGCCGCCATGGTCTCGATCACCCCGGGCAGGAAGTCAGCGGTCAATGCCTCGACACAGACCACCTCCACCGCGCCGCGGCGCACGCCTTCGAGGGCATCGAGGTCGGCGCTCAGGCGCTGGGCATCCTGCAGGACGGTGATCACGTGCCGCGACAGCGCCTCGCCGGCCGCGCTGAGCCGAAGGCCTGCCTGCAGGCGCTCGAACAGCGGCATGCCGATCTCGGCTTCCAGTAGCAGCAGCTGCCGGTTGACGGCCGAAGACGACACATGCAGCCGGCGCGCCGCCTCGCGGATCGAACCGCAGCGGCGGATCATGTCGAAGTAGCGCAGCGCCCGAGCGTGCAGGTGGAGGGCGGTGGGCGGGCGGGGGGACGGCGGCGCCGTGGCCGCGGGCTTGCGGACGGCCGGCTTCAGGGATCGGCTCAAGGGCGGGGGCAGGGCTGGGCGCTGGTTGCGGGCAGGGCGAAGTCGGTGCACCGCTCCAGCGTCAGCAAGGGCGTGCCTCCGATGCCCGCGCTACCGCGCCTGCTTCAACTGCTCCAGTATCGCCGGATTCTCCAGCGTCGAAATGTCCTGCGTGATCTCCTCGTTCTTCGCGAGCGAGCGCAGCAGCCGTCGCATGATCTTCCCCGACCGGGTCTTGGGCAGGTTGTCCCCGAACCGGATCTCGTCCGGCTTGGCGATCGGGCCGATCTCGTGGGCCACCCAGTCGCGCAGCTTCTTCGCGAGTTCCTCGATCGCCGCGCCTTCCGGCCGCTGGCCCTTGAGCACGACGAACGCACACACCGCCTCGCCCTTGATCTCGTGCGGCTTGCCGACCACCGCAGCCTCGGCCACCAGCGGGTTGGCGACCAGTGCCGATTCGATCTCCATCGTGCCCAGCCGGTGCCCCGACACGTTCAGCACGTCGTCGATCCGGCCCATGATCCAGAAGTAGCCGTCGAGGTCGCGGTTGGCCCCGTCGCCGGCCAGGTAGTACTTGCCCTGGAAGTCGTCCGGGTAATAGGCCTTCCTGTACCGTTCCGGGTTGCCCCAGATGGTGCGGATCATCGACGGCCATGGCCGCTTGATCACCAGGATGCCGCCCTTGCCGTTCTCGACGTCATGTCCGGTCTCGTCGACGATCGCCGCCATGATGCCGGGCAGGGGCAGGGTGCACGAGCCTGGCTTGGTCGAGACCACGCCGGGCAGCGGCGTGATCATCTGGCCGCCGGTTTCGGTCTGCCACCAGGTGTCGACGATCGGGCAGCGTTCCTGGCCGACCGTGCGGTGGTACCAGATCCACGCTTCCGGGTTGATCGGCTCGCCGACGGTGCCGAGCAGGCGCAGGCTGGACAGGTCGTACTTGGTCGGCAGGTCGCCGCCGGCCTTGATCAGCGAGCGGATCGCGGTCGGGGCGGTGTAGAAGATGGTGACCTTGTGGTCCTGGATCATCCGCCAGAAGCGGCCGGCGTCCGGGTAGGTCGGCACGCCCTCGAAGATCACCTGCGTCGCACCGACCGCCAGCGGGCCGTAGCAGACATAGGTGTGGCCGGTGACCCAGCCGACGTCGGCGGTGCACCAGAACACGTCGTCGGGCTTGTGGTCGAAGGTCCAGCGCATGGTCAGCGCCGCATGCATCAGGTAGCCGCCGGTGGCGTGCTGCACGCCCTTCGGCGTGCCGGTCGACCCCGAGGTGTAGAGGATGAACAGCGGATGCTCGGCATCCACCCATTCCGGCTCGCAGGTGTCGGGCTGTCCCTGCTCGACGTCGTGCCACCAGTGGTCGCGGGTGCCATCGAACGCGACCGGCGTGCCGGTGCGCCGGTAAACAACGACATTGCGCACGCTGTCGCAGCCGCCCAGCGCGAACGCTTCGTCGACGGTGGGCTTGAGCGGGATCTCGCGGCCGCCGCGCATCTGCCCGTCGGCGGTGATCACCGCGACCGCGCCGGCGTCGAGGATGCGCTCGTGCAGGCTCTTGGCGGAGAAGCCGCCGAACACCACCGAATGGGTGGCACCGATGCGTGCGCAGGCCTGCATCGCGACCACCGCCTGCACCGACATCGGCATGTAGACGATCACCCGGTCGCCGCGCGCGATGCCCCGCGACTTCAGCGCATTGGCGAAGCGGCATACCCGCTGGTGCAGTTCCCGGTAGGAGACATGGCTGACCTGTCCGTCGTCGGCCTCGAACACGATCGCGGTCTTGTCCGGCTGGGTGCCCAGGTGGCGGTCCAGGCAGTTCCAGGATGCGTTGAGCGTGCCGTCCTCGAACCACTTGAAGAACGGTGCGTTCGATTCGTCCAGCACCCTGGTGAACGGCTTCTTCCAGCCTATGTGCTCGCGCGCCTGCCGGGCCCAGAAGCCTTCGTAGTCGCGCTCGGCCTCGGCGCACAGCGCGCGGTAGGCGTCCATGCCGGAGATCGTCGCGCTGCCGGCGAAGGTGGCGGGCGGCGGGAAGAGACGGGTTTCGTTGAGGACGGATTCGATCGTCGACATGGTGTTCCTCCGGGACGGGCGGCACGGGCTGCCGGCTGGGTGTTGCCGGGTGCTGCCGGGTGCGGCCGGGTGTTGTTATGGCGAAGATGGAATCATTATTCGCCCGGGCTGTAAAGCGGTACACTTCAGGCTCAATGGCGGGCCTCCCCGCATTGCAGCGTGGTGAACCTGGTCAGGTCCGGAAGGAAGCAGCCACAGCTACTCACTGCAAGTGCCGGGGGTCAGGCTCGCCACCCCTTTTCCGATGCGCGGGCGTCTCCCGTGCACGTCGTGTTCCGACCTGGCAGCGTATCGATGCAGCGGGTTACCAGAAAAGCGGCGATCCCGTCGGTCGCCGCCACGGCGGCGGGCGCAGTGCTCGCAGCGCTCCTTGCCGCGCCGGCGCAGGCGGTGGACGGCGTCACGGTCGAGGCCGGCCGTTCGACGTCGAGCTACACCGATGTCCCGGTCGCGCGCGTCGGCCTGCGCTGGGACTGGGCGGCGCGCCCGTTCAGTGCCGGCGGCTGGTACCTCGGTGGCTACTGGGACGTTGCCGTGGGCTACTGGCGCAACCAGTCGGACGCGCGCATCCGCATTTCTAACGACCTGGTCGAGGCGAGCCTGACGCCGACGCTTCGCCTGCAGCCCGAGGGCAATCCCGGTTTCCACCCGTTCATCGAGGCGGGGGTTGGGGTGCATGCGCTGAGCGGCGATTCGATCACCACCTTGCGCGACCTGTCCGGCCATGTGCTGTTCGGCAGCGTGCTGGGCATCGGGCTGCGGCTGGGCGCGAAGGGGGAGTACGAGATCGGGTATCGTGTGCAGCACCTGTCCAACGGCGGCCTGCGGGAGCCGAACCCGGGCATCAACCTGCAGTCCCTCCGCCTGCACTACCACTTCTGACGAGCCGGCCACGATGACAGGTCCGACCCAGGCACTGGCGCGCAAGTGGCGGCCGAAGGGCTTCCCGGAACTCACCGGCCAGGAGCACGTGGTGCGCGCGCTGGCCAATGCGCTCGACCGGGGCCGGCTGCACCATGCCTGGCTGTTCACCGGCACGCGCGGCACCGGCAAGACGACGCTCGCGCGCATCCTGGCCAAGGCGCTCAACTGCGAACGCGGCGTGTCGAGCACGCCCTGCGGCGTGTGCGATGCCTGCCTGGAGATCGACGCAGGTCGGTTCGTCGACCTTGTCGAGCTCGACGCGGCCTCGAACACCCAGGTCGACAACATGCGCGAGTTGCTCGAGAACGCCATGTATGCGCCGACCGCCGGCCGCTACAAGGTCTACATCATCGACGAAGTGCACATGCTGTCGAAGTCGGCCTTCAACGCGATGCTGAAGACGCTGGAAGAGCCGCCCGAGTACGTGAAGTTCATCCTCGCCACCACCGATCCGCAGAAGATCCCGGTGACCGTGCTGTCGCGCTGCCTGCAGTTCAACCTGAAGAACATCGCGCCGGCGCTGATCACCTCGCGGCTCGCGTTCGTGCTTGGCGAGGAATCGGTCGCCTTCGAGGCGGGTGCGCTGAACCTCATCGCGCGTGCCGCGCAGGGCAGCCTGCGCGATGCGCTGTCGCTGACCGACCAGGCGATCGCTCACGGCAGCGGCCGGGTCGACGAGGCGGCCACGCGCGAGATGCTCGGGGTGGTAGACCAGCGGTACCTGTTCGAACTGCTCGGCGCGGTTGCGGATGGCGACGGGCCGGCCCTGGTCGCCGGCGTCGAGCGCCTGGCCGAGCGCGGGATCGGCTTCGAGGCCGCCTTGCGCGAGCTGGCGGGCGTGTTGCATCGCCTGGCCGTGATCCAGGTGGTGCCCGATGCGCTGCGCGACGACGACCCGGATGCGGCCCTGTGGCGAGACCTTGCCGCGCGC
>JAIENF010000750.1 GCA_019751575.1 Burkholderiales bacterium | reverse complement strand
AGGTAGGCGTGTTCGGCGAACAGCGACAACGGCAGCGAATCGCCGTCGGGTATCGACGGCAGCGCGCCCGGCGCGCGCGGCGGGGCGCCGCCGGCGCCCGTTTCCGCCCCCGTGTCCACCGGCGCGGCCGGCTCCACCGCGACCGCGACATCGCGCGTGCTGCCGAACAGGTCCGGCTGGTCCCCGTTGCCGCTCATCGCGCACCACCCCAGGCCACGGCGTCGGTCATCCGGTCAGACATCGGCTTCGACCTCGTTGCCATGACGCTCCATCCAGGCGCGGCGCGAGGCCGCCTCTCCCTTGCCCATCAGCATTGTGAAAACCTTGTGTGTCTCGGCCAGTTCGGCCCGGGTCATCGACACCGGCAGCAGCCGTCGCGTCGCCGGGTTCATCGTGGTCTCCCAGAGCTGCTCGGCGCTCATCTCGCCCAGGCCCTTGAAACGCTGCACCTGCCAGGCGCCGTCGCGCACGCCCTCCTTGCGCAGCTTGTCCTCGATCGCGGCGAGTTCGGCATCGTCGAGTGCATAGATCTTTCGCGCGAGGCGCTTGCCGTGCCCTGGCACGTCGACCCGGTACAGCGGCGGCTTGGCGATGAAGACGTTGCCGCGCTCGACCAGCTTCGGGAAATGGCGCAGGAACAGCGTCAGCAGCAACACCTGGATGTGCGACCCGTCGACGTCGGCATCGGCCATGATGGCGATCTTGCCGTAGCGCAGGTTCTCGACCACGCCGTCGGGCGCATCGAGGTCGTGCGGGTCGACGCCGATCGCCACCGCGATGTCGTGGATCTCGTTGTTCGCGAACAGGCGGTCGCGCTCGTGTTCCCACGAGTTGAGCACCTTGCCGCGCAACGGAAGGATCGCCTGCAGGTTCTTGTCGCGGCCCTGCTTGGCCGATCCGCCGGCCGAATCGCCCTCGACAAGGAACACTTCGTTGTCCCGCGGGTCGGACGATTCGCAGTCGGTGAGCTTCCCGGGCAGCACCGCGACGCCCGAGCCCTTCTTCTTCTCGACCCGGCTCTGCGCCGAACGCATGCGCTGCTGCGCCTGGCGGATCGCCAGTTCGGCGATCGCCCGGCCGTACTCGACATGCTCGTTCAGCCACAGGTCGGACGGGTCGCGCACCATGGTCGAGACCAGCCGGACCGCGTCGCGCGAGGACAGGCGCTCCTTGGTCTGGCCCTGGAACTGCGGGTCCAGGACGCGCGCCGACAGGATGTAGCACGCGCGGCCGAACACATCCTCGGGCTGCAGCTTGACGCCCTTGGGCAGCAGGTTGTGCAGGTCGATGAAGTTCTTCACCGCGTTGAACAGCCCCTCGCGCAATCCGCTGTCATGCGTGCCGCCGGCTGCGGTGGGGATCAGGTTCACGTAGGACTCGCGCACCACCGAGCCGTCCTCGGCCCAGGTGATCGCCCAGGCAGCCCCTTCGCCCTCGGCGAAGGTGTCGTTCTCGCCCGGCTTGCCGGCGTACTTCTCGCCGGTGAAGACAGGCGTCAGCGTCTGGGCGCCGCCGAGCAGTTCCTCGAGGTATTCGTTGATGCCACCCTTGTAGCGCCAGGTCCTCGATTCGAACGTGCCGCCGGCCTTCTCGGTGGCCAGGGTGACCGCGACGTTGGGCAGGAATGCGGCCTTCGAGCGCAGCAGCCGCTCGAGTTCGTCGAGCGGGACCTTCGGCTGGTCGAAATACTTCGGGTTCGGCCAGATGCGCAGCCGGGTGCCGGTCTCGCGCCCGGCATCGCCGGCCTTCTTCAGCTGCTTCACCACGTCGCCGTCGGCGAAGCCGATCTGCCACAGCGCGCCCTCGCGCCGCACCTCGACATCGAGGCGCTGCGACAGCGCATTGGTCACCGACACGCCGACCCCATGCAGGCCCCCGGCGAACGAGTACGCCTCGCCGGCGCGCTTGTTGAACTTGCCGCCCGCGTGCAGGCGGGTGAACACGAGCTCGACCACCGGCACCTTCTCTTCGGGGTGCGGACCGACCGGGATGCCACGGCCATCGTCCGATACGCCGATGGACCCGTCGGCATACAGCGTGACCTCGATCTTCCTTGCATGCCCGGCCAGGGCTTCGTCGACGCAGTTGTCGATCGCCTCGGCGATGATGTGCCCCGGGTCGCCCGTCCGGGTGTACATGCCGGGACGTTCCTTCACCGGCTCGAGTCCTTTCAGGACCCGAATCGAACCTTCATCGTAGCGCGCGTTGGCCATTCGATCCGTTCACAACAAAAGTAGGACGCCGAAAACACTGAAAACTATTCACAGCGATTGTGGATAACCGGGCCTCATCCGCCCCGCAGCCCGCATCGTTGCTTGCGATCTGCCGGGTTGCCTCCAGAACGGGCAATCGGCCCGGCGACACGCCGTTCATGCATCGCCTGCTTGAAGCACGCCGCACTGTCAAGACTTGACGCCGCGCATCGCTTGCAGGGTCGCTTTCGAAGCGATGGATGCCGGCGGCTTGCGCACGGCAAGGGCGATGCAGCGCGGCGCAATTATAGTGAGCGCGCAGCGTCGCGCAGCATCCGGCAGAGAATGATCTTTCTTGACAAAGCCGGATGCAGGTCGACGCGCAGTGCACGCGCGCGATCAGGACATCGCCACCCGCGCCAGCAGCAGCGCGCCGCTGACCGTCAGCAGCATCGCGATCACCCGGAGCAGCCGATCGCGCGACAGCCTTTCGACCAGCCGGCCACCGGCGAGCACGCCGAGGGCGCAAGCCGGCAGCAGGACCACGAGCATTGCCGGCAGGCCGGGCTGGAACAGCAGCCCGGCAGCCATGAAGACGAGGAACCGGACCAGCAGGCTGATCAGCACGATCGTCGCGATCGTCGCGCGCAACCGGTCGCGATCGATGATCCGCCTCGACAGGTAGATCACGTACGGCGGACCGCCGATCCCGAACAGCGTGCCGAGCAGGCCGCCGCTGAAACCGGCCGGCCAGGCCCAGCGGGACGACAGCGGGCGATCGGGCAGGCGGGCGTGCAACGACCATGCGCCATAGCCGAGCAGGAACACCCCCAGGGCGAACATCGATGCCTCCCGCGGCAGGCCGACCAGAAGGGTGACGCCGAGCGCGGCCCCGAGCACGGCGGTCGAGCCCAGGCGCAGCAGTTCGGCCCGGTCGGCGCGGGCGCGCGCCGGGGCCCTGCCGTCCGCACCTGCTGCCTGGCCGGGGTCCACGCGCGCACGCCAGCGCGTGGTGACCGACACGATGCAGGCCGACAGCAGGTCGGTGGCGACGGTCATGGACAGCAGCAAGGGCAGCGGCATCAGTTGCGACAGCAGCGGCACGGTGATCAGCGAGGCACCGAAGCCGGACATCCCGAACACGACGGACGCCACCGACATCACCACCACGCAGGCGGCCAGCACGGGCAGGCTGACGGGCAGCGAACCCGGGACAGCCAGCAGGTCCGGGAGCGACGAAAGCAACGCGCCGCTCAAGGGCAGCACCACCGCGGCAGGGCCGGGTCCTGCGATCGCCTGGGGGGAGACATGGTGCGCGATGATACTGTGGGATACACCACCGGAGACCGTCCTTGAAGCCCTTGCGACTGTTCGAATTCCTGCGCCTGTTCTGGCGCCTCGCCAGCCCCTACTGGCGCTCCGAGGAACGGCTGGTGGCATGGGCCCTGCTGGGGGCCGTGGTTGGGCTGAACCTCGCATCGGTCTTCATGCTGGTGCAGGTCAACGCCTGGTACAACGACTTCTACAACGCGATACAGGCCTACGACCAGCCTGGATTCGTCGCGCTGCTCTGGTACTTCCTGTTCCTCGCGGCGGTCTACATCCTGATCGTCGTCTACCAGTTGTACCTGAACCAGATGCTGCAGGTCCGCTGGCGGCGCTGGCTGACCGGCCGGTACATGGATCGCTGGCTCGCCGGGCAGACCTACTACCGCATGCAGCTGGCGGATTCCGGCGCATCGGCCGGGGCTGCCGCCGGCACCGGTGCAGGCACGGACAACCCCGACCAGCGCATCAGCGAAGACGTTCGCCTGATGTGCGACCAGACCCTCGACCTCGGTCTCGGCCTGATGAATGCAGTGGTCACGCTGGCCTCGTTCGTGGTCGTGCTCTGGTCCCTTTCGGGATCGGCCACCCTTTCCGTGGGCGGCCTCGACCTGACCATCCCCGGATACATGGTCTGGGCAGCCGTCGCCTATGCGGCGCTGGGCACCTGGCTCGCCAACCTGATCGGGCGGCCACTGGTCAGGCTGTCCTTCGACCAGCAGCGCCATGAAGCGGATTTCCGCTACGGGCTGATGCGCCTGCGCGAGAACAGCGAGAGCGTCGCGCTGTACGGGGGCGAGCCGGGCGAACGCGCCCGCCTGGGCGAACGTTTCGCGGAAGTGTTCGCCAACTACTGGCGCCTGATGAAGCGGCAGAAGAAGCTGACATGGTTCAGCAACGGCTACAACCAGCTCGCGACCGTCTTCCCGTTCGTGGTCGCGGCCCCCCGGTACTTCGCGAAGGAGATCCAGCTCGGCGGCCTGATGCAGATCTCTTCCGCATTCGGCCAGGTCCACGGGTCCCTGTCGTACCTGATCAACGCGTATCCGGCGATCGCGGCCTGGAAGGCTACCGTCGACCGACTGACCGGGTTCGAGGCGCGCATGCTCGCCTCGGAACTGCAGTCCGCCCCTGTCGACCGCTTCGTGTTCGAAGAGAGCGGCCCGGCGGACGCTGCGGCGATCGGCACCCGCCGGCTCGACGTGTCCCTGCCCGATGGCCGGCCACTGGTCTCTGGACTGGACCTCGCGATCC
>JAIENF010000756.1 GCA_019751575.1 Burkholderiales bacterium | reverse complement strand
ACCAAGCCGCAGGGCGGCTGTGGGGTCAGGTCCTGGGTTCTGCAGGGGTCTGGCCTGCTCCCCCCGTGCGACTACCCGGGGAATGCGAAAACATCCTTGGCGGCGGTGCGTCCGCGGCTGCACAGGCGATGCAGTGGTGCTTCCGGTTGCAGCTTCATCCGCTGTCCTGCTCGGTTCGAATCGTTCGTGCTATTCCGGCTGCACGCCGAGTTCCCGCGCGAGCCGTGCCCAGCGTGCACGCTCGTCCTTCAGGAACTGGGCGAGCTGCTGCGGCGTGCCGGCACCGTTCGTCACCGGCCCGAGCTCCGACAGCCGCTGCAGCATGTCGGGGTCGCGCAGCGCGCCGTCGAGGTCGGCGTTGAAGCGGCGGATCGCCGCCGCCGGCGTGCCGGCCGGCGCCACCACCGCGTGCCAGCCCTCGTAGCTGAAGCCCTTGTACGAATCGGACACGAGCCCGGCATCGATGCCCGGCACGCGTGCCGCGGCGCTGGCGGTGACCGTTCGCAGCGCGCCGCGCTTCACGTGCGGCAGCACCGCAGGCACGGAGGCGATCGCGAGCTGCGTGCGCCCGGCAATCGTGTCCTGCACCGCGGCAGTCACGTTCGCGAACGGCACGTTCAGGAGTTGGATGCCGGCCACCTTCTGCAGCATGTCGGCGACCATGCCGCCGAAGGTGCGCGGCCCCTCGGTGGCGATCGCAAGCTTGCCAGGATCGCGGCGCGCGAGCGCAACCAGCTCGGGCAGGCTCTTCGCCGCGACGTCCGGGTGCGCGACGATCACGAACGGGAAGCGGCCGACCATCCCGACCGGCGTGAAGGCCTTCTGCGGATCGTAGGGTAGCGACTTGAAGGTGTACGCATTGATCACCAGCGCCGCGGTCGTTGCGTAGAAGAAGGTCTGTCCGTCGGGCGTCGCGCGCGCGGCGGCCTGCGCGCCGATCACGTTCTGGCCGCCCGGCCGGTTGTCGACGATGACCGCCTGCCCCCAGTTGCGCGAAAGCCGGTCTGACAGGATGCGCGCGATGATGTCCGGGCTCGAGCCCGGCGGTTGCGACAGGATGATCCGCACCGGACGCTGCGGCCAGTCCTGGGCCGCTGCTGGCAGGCACCACGCGGCGAGCGAGGTGAGTGCGGCCATGGCGGCGGTGGCCGCCGGCATGGCCGGCCTCGCCGCGACGCGTCGCGCGCGAGGCGCCGAGGGTCTGGACGGGGCATGCGAGCGTGGGCTCATTGTAGTTCCTCCAGCAGTCGGTCGAGTTGTTGTTCGAGGCTTTCGTGGTCGCCTGCGACGCTGTACACATAGTGGTCCGGCCGTACGATCGCGGCTGCGCAGCCGTGGCGCTCGAACCACGCGGCCGCCACGCCGTCGCGTTCCGCGATCGCTCCGGCGCCGATCGCGACATGCCGTGCGCCCAGGGCCTGCAGCGCCGGGTGCGCGGCAAGCCGGGCCGCGTCGATCCGGTGGTCGGTCACCACGCGCAGTCCGCCGCCGGCCGCGTCGTCCAGTCGTCGCATGCCGTCGGCCGTGGATACCCACGGTTGCGGGAACAGCGTGCCGCGGGCGGCATGCGGCTCGGGAGACAGCAGCCCATCATGCAGCGGCGGAATCAGGTCCTGGCGCGGCTGCGTGCGGATCGTTCCGCCTGCCTCGGCGATCAGCTTCGCGTCGCGCGCCCGCGCCCGTTGCGGGTCGCGCTCGCTGACGATGCCGCCGATGCCCTTGATGAGCGTGGTCAGTGCGCGCACGTGCGGCCGCCGCTCGCGCTCGTAGGTAGCGAGCAGCGCCGGCGACGAGCGGCCGCGGATCACGCGCTCGAGCTTCCAGCACAGGTTGGCCACGTCTCGGATCGCCTGGCACATCCCCTGGCCGAGGAACGGCGGCTGCTGGTGCGCGGCGTCGCCGGCGAGCAGCACGCGGCCGGCGCCAGTGCTCTGCCAGCGTTCGGCGACCAGCGCATGGAAGCGGTAGCTCGCGGCGCGCCACAGTTCCGCTTCGCCCGGCGCGAGCCAGCGCTCGAGCAGTGCCATCACCCGCTCGGGGCGTTCCATCGCCTTCGGGTCCTCGTCCGCGCGCAGTGCGATCTCGAAGCGGCGATGCGTACCGGTGCCGATCAGGAAGGTCGCCGGACGTTCCGGCTCGCAGTACTGTACGCAGGTACCGGGCAGCCGCGGCGCGCCGCCCGATGCCACACGCAGGTCGACGACCAGCCAGGGTTCGTCGAAGCCGAGGTCCTCCTGGCCGATGCCGCACAGCCGCCGCACGGTGCTCGATGCGCCATCGCAGCCGATCAGCCAGCCAGCCTCGACCGAGTGCTCGTGGCCGGCATCGTCGCGCAGCCGGGCACGCACGCCGTCGACACTCTCGTTGAACGCGACCAGCTCGTCGCCGAGGGTCACCGCGACCGACGGCAACGCCGAGACGCGCTCGCGCAGCGTTGCCTCCAGCGCCGGCTGGTTGAACACCAGGCTCGGCGTCCACGCGAGCGGCCACGGCGGCTCGACGGTGGCGAGCCGTTTGATCAGCGTGCCGTCGACGCCGTAGTACTCCGAGGGAAGGAACGGCGCGGTGTGCGGCGCCAGCGCATCGGCGATGCCGAGTTGCTGGAACACGCGCATGATCTCGTGGTCGAGTGCGAACGCCCGCGGCTTCGGATAGATTTCGTGCGCGCGGTCGACCACCCGCACGCGTACCCCGGCCTGCCCGAGCAGTGTCGCCGCCACGGCTCCCGCCGGGCCGTAACCGACGATCAGGACATCGACGCGTTCCACGCTGCTCATCGGGAGGACAGGGTCAGGTATGCCGCACGCGAGGCAGCGGGATGACCATGCGGTTCATCGGTTGCACGGGCGCTCTGCGGAACGTTCATCGGAATTGCCACCACATGGTACACGCTGCATTGTAGGCTGAAGTGCGGTCGGGAAGCGTGCGGCCCCGCCCCCCTCGAGACCTGATCCCATCCTGCCGGTCGAGGTGCGCCCGGTGCGACAGGCCGTGCCCGACCCGATCACCAGCCGGCTGCAGGATGCCTGCTGGCGCATTCGCGCCGAGGGGCGGCATGGCACGTAGGTGCATCCATAGATGAGGCTCGGTTTCTTCACCCTGCCCACGCATCCGCGGGGCCTCAACTACACGCAAACCCTGAAGGGAGACCGGGAGACGGTGATCCTCGCCGATCGACTGGGCTACGGCGACGCGTTCATCGGCGAGCATGTCACCGATGCCTGAGCGTCTGCCCCGGTGGGCTGCGCTCCGACCAGGGAGTCCGGCTATGCGCGCCATCGCCCGGAGGCCACACAGCAGTATCAACTGGTCGAGCGCTGCTGGCCCGAGTTGCGGCGATCACGCGCGCAGGCCGGCCGGGCACTGCCCCCTTGCGTTGAGGCAGAGTTTGGCGCGTACCTGAATTCCGGTCGGCTGCAGCAGGGGTTCCTTCGGCTGCGCGGCTGGCCGATGAAGTGCTGCCCGAGCAGCCGTTTCGGCAGTGGGTGCTGTCATTGCCGATGGCGCTGCGCTTTCTGCTCGCGACCCGTCCTGCGGTGCTCTCCGGCGTCCTTGGCGTCGGGTGTCGCACGATCTCCGGCCGTCTGCTGGCGAGTGCTGGATTCAGGCGCGCCGCCGGCTCAGTGAGCGGTGTGAATCAGCGGTGTGACCCTGCCCGCGGGCCGCGGGCGGTCGAATGCACCATTTGCTTCGACGCACTGGTATACTGATCGTACCAGCAGGCCAGCAGCACCCTGCGAAGCTTTCTCCGCCGCGACGCGACGCGATTCGATGCGTACGCGCGCGTCCGTACGACCGCACGCACACCTGCCCCGTTCCTCCCTCGCACGCCAGATGTCCCTCCTCGCCCGAGTCCCCGGCAGCCAGGCCGATCTGGTGAAGCGCACCGTGACGGACCAGATCGCCGACAAGATGGCCTACATGATCGTGAGCGGCCTCCTGCAGCCGGGCGACGAACTGCCCTCGGAACGCACGCTCGCCGAGACGCTCCACGTGTCGCGCGAAACGGTGCGCCGCGCGATCGCGAGCCTCGCCGGGCGCGGCATGGTCGAAGTGTCGCAGGGTGCGCGCACACGCGTGGTCGGCGCGCGCGGGCAGACGCTCGCCGGCGGCGTCGGCGTGCTCGCCGCGCTCGCCGACAAGCCGGTGGACGAAGTCGCCGAGGCCCGTGCGTGCGTGGAGCTGCAGGTCGTGCAGATGGCCGCGGAGCGCATCGACGAGGCGTCGCTCGCGCGGCTGCGCGCGCTGCTCGCCGAGCAGCGCGCGATGGTGGACGACCCGGTCGCCTTCCAGATCTCGGACCGCGAGTTCCACTCGATCGTCTACGGCGCCTGCGGCAACCCGCTGCTGCGCGACTTCGTCTGCGACCTCTACGACTACGCGCTCGACTATCGCCGACAGGCGCTGCAGCGCGAGGGGGCGATCGCGCGCAGCGTGCGCGACCACGAAAAAGTGCTCGAGGCGCTCGCGCGCCACGACGCGGCGGCCGCGCGCCGCGCGATCGGCATGCACCTCGACCACGTCTACGCCACCACGGTGCAGGAGATGCGCGGGCGGACACGTCCGCGTGCTACCCGCTTCAGATGACGATGCCAAAAGGAGGAGCAACTTCAATGAACGCAAACACTATCCGTCGCACCGCCCTGTCGGTGCTGGCTGGCGCACTGCCGGCCCTGCTGCTGCCCGCCGTCTCGCACGCGCAACCCGGCGGCCCCGGCGCGACGCCCGCGCCGACCCCGGCCGCCG
>JAIENF010000402.1 GCA_019751575.1 Burkholderiales bacterium | reverse complement strand
CACCCTGCGCGAGATGGTCATCCTGCGCGTCGCCGTGCTCAACGGTGCGCCGTACGAGTTCGAAGCGCATCGCCACCATGCCGAGCAGGCCGGGCTCACGACGGCGCAGATCGATGCACTGGCCAGCGGCGAGGTCGAAGGCCGCTTCGATCCGAGGGCGATGGCGGTGATCGCCTACACCGATGCCATGACGCGGACGATAGAGGTATCCGATCCGGTCTACGCTGCGGTTCGCGACGCCTTCGACGACCGTGAACTGGTCGAACTCACCGCGACCATCGGTGCCTACAACCTGGTGTCGCGGTTCCTGGTCGCGCTGCGGGTGGGCGCCACGGGCGGCAAGCCGGCGGCATGAAGGGGGTCGACGCGCCCGGGCGTCGAAGCCGCGGTCATCGTGCCCCCGGGCTGGGGGCGGACGTCTCGATCGAATCGATCATGGACGGCGCGCTGGCTTCGCTGGCCCGTGCAACCGGGTGAAGCCTGATACACAATAACCGGCACTGTCGCATCGAAACGCGAGGAACCAGATGATCAACATCACCCCCACCGGCGCCGCCCTGGGCGCCCGCATCACCGGCGTGGACCTTTCGAAGCCGGTGGATGCACAGACCTTCAAGGCCATCGAGGACGCGCTGCACGAACACGAAGTGATCGTGTTTCCCGCGCAGAAGCTGACCCCGGAGCAGCACGTGGCGTTCAGCCGGCAGTTCGGCGAACTCGAACACCACCTGCGCCAGGACCGCTGCCGCCCCGGTCATCCGGAACTGTTCATCGTCTCGAACATCATCGAGAACGGCAAGCCCATCGGCAGCACGGACGCCGGCTTCTTCTGGCATTCGGACCTCTGCTACGCAGCCGAGCCCAGCCGTGGCTCTCTGTTCTACGCGCATGAGGTCCCGATGCTCGACGGCCAGCCGAAGGGCGACACGCTGTTCGCGAGCATGACCGCCGCCTTCGACGCGCTGCCGGAAGAAACGAAGCAGATCCTGCTCGGGCGCAAGGCGGTCAACTCCTACTTCGCCGGCTACTCGCGCGAACGCACGGGTGCGCCGCGACCGGAACTCACCGCAGAACAGCGGGCGAAGGTGCCGGACACGCTGCACCCCGCGGTCCGTACCCACCCGGTGACCGGCAGGAAGTGCCTGTTCATGAACGAGGCCTATACGACCGAGATCGTCGGCCTCGATCCGCAGGAGAGCCGCCGGCTGCTCGACCTGCTGTTCGAGCACCTGAAGGAAGACCGTTTCGTCTACCGCCACCGATGGGCGCCGGGCGACTTCCTGATCTGGGACAACTGTGCGACCCAGCATCGCGCGATCCTCGACTACGAGCTGCCGCTGCGCCGGCGCATGGAGCGCACCACGCTCACCGGTTCGGTGCCGTTCTAGCCGGGGCGATCCCGGGCGCGGGGCGCCGCCCGCTCAGGCGTTCTTCTTCCTCGCCTCGCGCAGGATCTGGTCCAGTTCAAAGCCTTCGATGTCGGTGCGCAACTGCATCCACAACGGCAGGTGGTCCGACATCTGGTAGGTGAAGGCGTCCCTTTCCATCCCGGGAAACATTGCCGCGATGCCTCCGGTGAAGAAGTCGAGCACCCCGGCACGGTTGCTGAACGTCTCCGGATAGACCGGATAGTGGAGGATCTGGTCGTAGCTCTTGTCGCGCGCCAGGTTGGTGCCGATCGCCTTGCCCTTGAAGGCGCTGGGCAACGCGAGGCCGCGGCTGGTGAGCGCCCTGATCTGCGCGGCGGTCTCGAGGTTGTAGTCGCCGAGCACGATCAGGTCCTTGTCTTCCTTCGTGCGCTCGTTGCGCTTCAGGTCGATCCACTCGGCAAGCGAGGCCAGTTCCTTCACGCGCCCGGCGCTGGTTCCCCACTGGATGTGGGCGGCCAGCAGCAGGAAGTCGAAGTTGCCGGCACTGAACGAAGCCATGTACGGCTGCCGCCACCAGTTGAACGTCGGCAGGTATTCGCCGGTCCCGGTGCGGGTACGCGGCGGGTTGGCGGCCGCCGCGAAGCCGGTGAACACCGCGGCGCGCTTGTCGTAGAGGAACGCGATGCGTTCGCGGTTGCCGCCGTCGTCCTTCAGTGCATCGGAATAGACGACGCGCCAGTACGGACCGAGGATCTCCATGACCCGACCGAGGTCGGACAGGTCATCGCGGAGTTCCACCAGGCTCACGACGTCGAACTGTCCGAGGATCTCGGCGATGTAGTGGATGGCTGGCTGGCTGCGCCGCTTTCGGCCGAACTCCCGGATGTTCCAGGTCGCGATGTTCAGCGACTCGTCGAGCTTCGATGACGGGATCTGCGCGTCGCGGATCCGCTTGCGCAGGACCTTGAGGCCGGCTGCGATCTCTGGAGAAACCTTGCCATGGAACATTCCACCCCTCCTTTGTTGCGAAAAAGCCAGCGCCACGGGTGCGCCGCCCGTCGAGGGCGTCGATCGCCTGCCGCTAGGAAAAGTCCGCCGATTGCAGCCTCATGAGAACAGGAAGAGGCTGCCCTGACAGAACTGTCACGCTTGACTTACACTGAAAATTGTAAAGATATGGTGACACACACACGCGTGCGTAGTAAGTTCTAGTCGGGCACAGGCCTGTTGCCATCATGGCTTCGGACTGCCCGCGTGCGGTTCGCCGCACGAAATCAACTGTCTTTCAAGGAGATCGCACGATGGACGACCCAAATAAAGTGTGGCCGACGGGGCTGACCGTAGGGGAATCGGAAGAGCTGCATCGAAACATCATTCAGGGCACGCAGATTTTCGGGATGATCGCCGCGCTGGCGCACCTGCTGGCGTACATCTATTCCCCCTGGCTCAAGTAATCGGAGGCCTACGAAATGATCTATGGAAAAATCTGGCTGGTGGTGAAGCCGTCCGTGGGTGTGCCGCTGTTCCTGGGCGCCGTCGCGGTCGGATCTTTCGCCGTACATGCTGCGCTGTTGACCAACACCACCTGGGTGAAGGCCTTCCTGAACGGCAACACCAAGGCAGTCGTGGCCGAGGGCTCTGCCGCAGGCGCCCCAACCGCACCTGCAGCGAAGAAGTAGCTGTCGCGTCGCTTGCGCGGCGACCGGGAAGGTTGCTTCCCGGTCCCGCGCACCCCTGACTGCCGGCCGATGCCGGCTGTCCTCGTCCCTTGGTCTCTAGCGCGATGAACCCGGTCAGTCAAAAACTGATGCGCGCCTGGGCCGGCATGGGTCCGGGCTTCCTCCCCTTCGCGGACGCGGCGACGCCGGACGTGCCGCTGGGACGCCTGTTGCGCCTGTCGCTATTCCAGGTGTCCGTCGGGATGGCACTGGTGCTGATCGTGGGCACCCTCAACCGGGTGATGATCGTCGAGCTCGGCGTGCCGGCCTTCGTCGTGGCGGTGATGATCTCGCTTCCGGTGCTCTATGCACCGTTCCGGACCCTCGTCGGCTTCCGGTCCGACACGCACCGTTCAGCCCTGGGCTGGAAGCGCGTGCCCTTCATCTGGATGGGCACGCTGCTGCAGTTCGGTGGCCTGGCGATCATGCCGTTCGCGCTGCTGGTGCTGTCCGGCGGCGGCAATGCCGCCGCCTGGCCGTCATGGATCGGCCCCGCTTGCGCCGGCCTCGCCTTCCTGCTGGTCGGGGCCGGCCTGCATACCATCCAGACGGCAGGACTCGCCCTCGCAACGGACCTGGTCCCGCCGGAATCGCAGCCGAACGTCGTCGGCCTGATGTACGTGATGCTGCTGCTCGGCACCGTGGTGAGCGCCCTGATCTTCGGCTGGCTGCTCTCCGACTACACGCCCGGCAGGCTCATCCAGGCGATCCAGGGCTCGGCCGTGGCCACGCTGGTCCTCAACGTCGTGGCACTGTGGAAGCAGGAAACACGACGCCCGCCGCGCAATGCCGGCGCCGTGCAGGCGCAGCCGAGACCGCGCTTCAAGGATGCCTGGCGCGCCTTCATCGCGGGCGACCGCGCCGTGCGCCGGCTCGCAGCCATCGTCCTTGGCACGATGGCTTTCACCATGCAGGACGTGCTGCTCGAGCCCTACGGCGGACAGGTACTCGGCATGAGCGTCGGACAGACGACGCTCTTGACCGCCACGCTCGCCTCCGGCGGATTGCTCGGGTTCTGGTTCGCCTCACGCATCCTCACCCGCGGGACGGATCCGTTTCGGCTCGCGGTTGCAGCCGTGTTCCTCGGCATCCCGGCATTCGGCCTGGTGATCGCCGCCGGTCCGCTCCTTTCCCTGCCCCTGTTCGTCAGTGGTGTGTTCCTGCTCGGGCTCGGCAGCGGAATGTTCAGCCACGGCACGCTCACCGCCAGCATGAGCCTGGCCCCGCGTGACCAGGTGGGCCTCGCGCTCGGCGCATGGGGCGCTGCGCAGGCGACCGCGGCCGGCGTCGGCGTCGCGCTTGGCGGTATCATCCGGGACATCGTCGCCACGCTCGCGTCGCGGGATGTATTCGGAAACGCGCTGTCGGGTCCGGCGACGGGTTACACCGCGGTCTACTTCATCGAGATCGCGCTTCTGGTGGTTACCGTGCTGGTCATGGCGCCCCTCATCGGGGACAGGCGCAACGTATCCTTCGCAGGATCATGATGCGTCAATCAATTTGACAGGGAGAATTGCGTGGAAATCTGGCAACTGCTGCTGTTGGCTTGGATCGTCGTCTGCGCGATGTGGCTGCTGAACATGTTCGGCGAGAACAACCGCCGGAACAAGTGATCCGGAAGGCCCGGCCGCTCCGCGGTCCGGG
>JAIENF010000283.1 GCA_019751575.1 Burkholderiales bacterium | reverse complement strand
GTCGAGGGCCGTTTCAACGGCGGGGACGTGCGCGCCGCGATCGCCGGGCACACGCTCGGCAGCGCCACCCTGACGGGCGTGTATTCGCTGAACCCGGCCGTTCCGGCCAAGGCCTGAGGTGGCACTGCCCCGCGACAGCGCGATCCTCGGCGGCGCACTGCTGCCGCATGCGCCGCAGTTCGTGACGCGCCCGGCGTCGGAAGACGCGGCGACCATCGCGCGTGTCGAAGCGGCCGGCGCCCGCGTCGGGGCCGAGCTCGCGGCGCTGAAGCCGGACATCTGGATCACGGTCTCCAACGACCATGCCCAGCAGTTCTTCCTCGACTGCGCGCCGCCGTTCGCGCTGCATGTCGGTGGCGAGGCGAAGGGCGATTTCGCCGGCAAGGCGTTCCGCCATCCGGTCGCGAGCGAAGTGTCGTTCGCGCTGGTGCGCGAGCTCTACCGCCGGGGCTTCGACCCAGCCTTCACCAGCACGGCCGAGGTCGACTATGCGCTGGGCATCCCGCTCGCCCACCTGGGCGTGCAGGGGCCGATCGTGCCGGTGTTCGTCAATGCCTACCTGCCGCCGCAGCCATCGATGGAACGCTGCCATGCGTTCGGGCAGGCACTGGCCGGCGCCGTCGATGCACTTCGCCTGAAGGCGGTGGTAGTGGCCAGCGGCGGCATGTCGCACTTCCCCGGTACCGATCGCTATGCCGAGCCCGACCTGGCGTTCGACCAGGTGCTGCTCGAGCAACTTGGCAAGGGGCAGCTGAAGTCGCTGGTCGGGCTGTCCGAGGAGACGCTCGACGCCACCGGAAACATCGAGCTTCGCTGCTGGGCCGTCGCCGCCGGCCTGCTCGGCGATCGCAAGCCGGACATGCTCGAGTTCAACCCGAGCTGGCACCACAACTATGCGTCGATCGGTTTCTGGTCGCCGCCTGTGGCATCGGCCGCTGCGCCGCACTATCCGGAAACGCGGCCTGAACTGGTGCCGCTCACCGCGGCGCTGCATGCGCTGGCCAACGACGCCGAGGCGCGCAAGGCCTACGCCGCGGACGGTGCGTCGTTCTGCACCCGCTTCGCGCTGCCGGGCGATCATGGCGAGTTGCTGCGCACCGGCCGCTTCCCGGCGATCGTCGCGCTCGGCGTGCATCCGCTGGTGCCGTTCCTCGCACGCCTCGCACTCGAGCGGGAAGGCCTGATGCCTGCCGCCCCGCACTGATTTCCCTTCCTGCTGCTGCAACGGATACCGAACCATGACCCGCACCCTCGTTTCCTGGATCGATGGCAAGCTCGTCGAACCGCGCGCCGCCGATGCCGCCTTCGACCTGGTGTCGCCCATCGATGGCAAGCTGCTCTATCGGATCGTCGAGACCGACAAGTCGACCGTCGACCTGGCGGTGAAGAGCGCCCACGCGGCCTACATGAAGCACCGGCGCAGCACGATCGCCCAGCGCGTCGCCTGGATGGAGGCGCTGGCAAAGGCATTCGAGCAGGACAGCGCGCGCATCGCGCAGATGATCGTCGACACCATCGGCAAGCCGCGAAAGGCGGCGAACTTCGAGGCCTCGCGCGTCGGCGCCTTCCTGCGCAACACGATCGCCGAGCTGCTGGCCGGCCGCGGCGAGGTGCTGCCGCTCGACTCCGCGCCGGCCGGCGCCGGCCACCTCGGCTATGCACGCCGCGTGCCCTGCGGCGTGGTCGCCGCGATCACGCCGTTCAACGCGCCGGCGAACCTGCTGGTGCAGAAGCTGGCACCGGCACTGGCCACCGGCAATGCGATGGTGGTCAAGCCGCACCCGACCGGCATCGAGGTCGCGCTCGCCTTCGCGGAGCTGGCCAAGCAGGCCGGTCTGCCTGACGGCCTGTTCAACGTCGTCACCGGTGACCGGAGTGCGGCGCTGGAACTGGTCGCGCATCCGCTGACCTCGGTGATCACGCTGACCGGCGGGGTCGCTGCAGCGCGCGCGCTGTCGGCCGCGGCCGGGCCGAAGAAGTTCTGCGCCGAACTCGGCTCCAATGCGGCGAACCTGGTGCTGGCCGATGCGAACCTCGATGACGCGGCGGCCAAGATCGCCGCCGCCGGCTTCGAGGCGAGCGGCCAGCAGTGCATTTCCGCGCAGCGGGTGATCGTCGAGCAGCCAGTGTTCGAAGCCTTCGTCGAGAAGTTCGTCGCCGCCGCGAAGAAGCTCAAGGTGGGCGACCCGACCGACCCGACGACCGATGTCGGCACGATGGTCAGCGTGGCCGCCGCGCAGCGCGTGATGTCGATGGTCACCGATGCCGAGGCGAAGGGGGCCCGCATCGCGCTCAAGCCCACGATGGCAGGCGCGCTGCTGTCGCCGGCGATCATCGTCGCCGCGCCCGATGGTGCGCGCGTGCTTTGCGAGGAAGCGTTCGGCCCGGTGGTGGTGGTGCAGTCCGCGCGCGACCTCGACGATGCGCTGGCCCAGGCCAACGATTCGGAGTTCGGCCTGCAGGGTGCCTGCTTCACCTCCAGCCTGGACAGCGCACTGCGCGTGGCCGACGAGTTCGACTGCGGCTCCGTCTGGATCAACGAGGCCAGCCGCTTCCGACTCGACATGTATCCGTTCGGCGGCATGAAGGACAGCGGCTTCGGCCGCGAGGGCATCCGCTATGCGATGGAAGAGTATTCGCAGCTGAAGTTCGTCGGCATGCGCACCAGCCGCTAGGAGACACGGGATGACAGACGCGATGACAGACGCTGCTGCTGCCTCGTTCCCGGTCGGCCTGATCGGCGGCGGCTCGATCGCGCGCGTGATCGCCCGCCGGGTGGTCGACCGGCATCCCGAGATCCGGCTGGTCGGCGCCTTGGACATCGACCCCGCGCAGTCGCGTGCGCGCGGTTTCGCCGAACAGGTACCGCTGGTCGATACGCTGCCGGCGCTGCTGGCGCTGGGGCCGAAGCTGGTCGCGGAGTGCGCCGGCCATGCCGGGCTGCTGCAGTCCGGTCCCGGCGTGCTTCGCTCGGGCATCGACCTGGTGGTGGCATCGGTGGGTGCACTCGCCGATGCCTCGCTCGAAAAGGCGCTGCGCGAGGCTGCGCGCGAGGGCGGGACGCGCATCCGCATCCCGTCGGGCGCGATCGGCGCGCTGGATGCGATCTCGTCGGCGCGGGTGGGCGGGCTCAAGCGGGTCACCTACACCGGACGAAAGCCGGTGCTGGCCTGGCGCGGCACGCGGGCCGAGACGATGTTCGACCTTGACGCGATGGACAGCGCGACGATGATCTTCGAAGGCAGCGCGCGCGAGGCGGCGCTTGCCTTTCCCCAGAACGCGAACGTCTGCGCCGCGGTCGCACTGGCCGGCGTCGGCTTCGACGACACCACCGTGCAACTGTTCGCCGACCCGCAGGCGCGCGGCAATGAACACCAGGTCGAGGCCGAGGGCAGCTTCGGCGTCCTGCGCTACCACGTGCTCGGCAATCCGCTGGAAGAGAACCCGAAGACCTCCAGCCTCGCCGCCTACAGCCTGCTGCGCTGCCTGCTGGCACCGACCGACGCGATCAGCGTCGGCGGTTGACCGGCGCGCTGCTGCACAATCGACCCATATCCAGCACGCGGCTCCGGCAATCCCGCTGGCCACCCGTGCGCGAGAGGAGCAATGATGAAGAAGATACTGATACTGGGCGCCTCGTATGGCTCCCTGCTCGGCGCAAAGCTGGCACTGGCCGGGAATGCCGTCACCCTGGTCTGCCTGCCGGCGGAGGTCGAGGCATTCAACCGCGACGGCGCACGGGTTCGCCTGCCGATCAAGGGCCGCGAAGGCCTGGTCGAGATCGATACGCGCAAGGCACCCGGAAAGCTCGATGCCGCCGGCCCTGCCGCGGTCGACCCGAAGAACTATGACCTGATCGCGCTGGCCATGCAGGAGCCGCAGTACCGCTCCGCCGGCGTTCGCGAACTGCTCGACGCGGTGGCGAAATCGCGCGTGCCCTGCATGTCGATCATGAACATGCCGCCCTTGCCCTATCTCAAGCGCATCCCCGGCCTGGACGCGGCGAAGTGCCGCGATGCCTATGCCGATGCGACGGTCTGGGATTCGTTCGACCCGGCGACGCTCACGCTGTGCAGCCCGGACGCCCAGGCCTTCCGCCCGCCGGAAGAGCCGGTCAACGTGCTGCAGGTGCGCCTGCCGACCAACTTCAAGGCGGCGCGCTTCCAGTCCGAGGCCGACACCGCGCTGTTGCGCGAGCTCGAGGCCGGCATCGACGCGATCCGCTTCGACGCGGGCGACGGCGGCGCGCCGATCGAACTGCCGGTGAAGCTTCGGGTGCACGATTCCGTGTTCGTGCCGCTCGCCAAGTGGGCGATGCTGATGGCGGGCAACTACCGCTGCATCACGCCCCAGGGGATGCGCTCGATCAAGGATTCGGTACACAGCGACCTCGCCGCGTCGCGCGAGATGTACGAATGGGTGTTCGGCCTCTGCCGCAACCTGGGCGCGGATCCGCGTGACCTGGTGCCGTTCGAGAAGTACGCCAATGCAGCCAACGGCCTGGGCAGCCCGTCCTCGGCCGCACGTGCCCTGTACGGCGGCGCGCAGAACATCGAACGCGTCGACCGCCTGGTGCAGCAGGTCGCGGCGCAACAGGGCCAGCGTTCGGCCGTGCTGGACGAGATCGTGCAACTGGTCGACGCGAAGCTGGTCGAGAACCGGAAGGCTGCCGGCTGAC
>JAIENF010000662.1 GCA_019751575.1 Burkholderiales bacterium | reverse complement strand
GGCTCCCCGACCTGGGCTCGAACCAGGGACCTGCGGATTAACAGTCCGTCGCTCTACCGACTGAGCTATCGGGGAACAGGCAAGCCAGCGAATATAGCGAACCCGCCGCGGGTGGTCAATCCACTTTGCGGCGTGCGCCCTGCAAAGCCTATTTTTTCAGCACGGCCGCGATTGCATCGGCGACATAGTCGAGGTTGCGTGTGTTCAGCGCCGCGACACAGATCCGGCCGGTGTCGATCGCATAGATCGAATACTCGTCACGCAGCCGGTGCACCTGATCGGCGGTCAGGCCGGAGTACGAGAACATGCCGCGCTGCTCGACCACGAAATCGAAATCGGCATCCGGCACGCGTGCCTTCAGTTTCTCGACCAGTTGCCGGCGCAGCGACTTGATGCGGTCGCGCATGTGCGCGAGCTCGCCGTCCCACTGTGCGCGGCCGTCGCCCGAATTCAGGACGCTGGCGACGATCTTCGCGCCGAAGGCCGCGGGGTTCGAGTAGTTGGTGCGGATGACGCGCTTCAACTGGCTGAGGACGCGCCCGGCTTCTTCCTTCGACGTGGTCACCACCGACAGCGCGCCGATGCGCTCGCCGTAGAGCGAGAACGACTTCGAGAAGGAGTTGGCGACGATCGACGGGCCGCCGGTCGCGGCGAAACGGCGCACCACCTCGCCGTCGGCGTCCAGGCCGTCGCCGAAGCCCTGGTAGGCGATGTCGAGGAACGGGATCAGGTTGCGCCGGGTGACGAGCTCGATGACCTTCGTCCACTGGTCCCGGCTCAGGTCGGCGCCGGTAGGGTTGTGGCAGCAGGCGTGCAGCACGACGATCGACCCTGCCGGCATCTTCTCGAGGTCCGCCAGCATCGCGTCGAACGCGACGCCACGGGTGGCAACGTCGTAGTAGGCATAGTTCTCGACCTGGAACCCCGCGGCCTCGAACAGCCCCCGGTGGTTCTCCCAGCTCGGATCGCTGATGTAGACCTTCGCACCCGGGGCAAAGCGCTTCAGGAAATCGGCGCCGATCTTCAGGCCGCCCGTACCGCCGAGGGACTGCACCGTGACCACGCGGCCCTCGGTGACCACCGGACTCGCCGCGCCGAACACCAGGTCGCGCACCGCGCGGTTGTAGTCGGCGAAGCCGTCGCCCTGCAGGTAGACGTGCGGGGCAGGAACCTCTTCCATCCGGCGCTCGGCCTGGCGTACGCACTCGAGCAGCGGCACCTTGCCATCTTCGTCGTAGTAGACGCCGACGCCGAGGTTGACCTTCTTCGGATTCTTGTCGGCGTTGTAGGCCTCGGTGACCCCGAGGATGGGATCGCGCGGGGCCATGGACACTTCGGCCAGGAACGATGGCTTTGCAGGCGGGTTCATGATGGCTTTGGGGATATGATGATCGGTTGATTTCCAGCGAAAGAGTTTACCCGCAATGCAGAGTTCGAGGCGAAAACCCCCCAGGTCCGGCGGCTCGACCGGGACGCGCGGCGGCGCACGCGCGGGCGGCGACAAGGACAACGGCACCGACCTCGCGCTGGCCGAACTCGCGCCGTTCATGCGGCGCGCCGCCCAGGATCGCGATGCCCAGGCCGCGGCGGTCGGCGAGGGCGGATCCGACGTCTCGAAGCCGGCAACTGCATCGGCCAAGGAGCCGGTGGAGGTGGTCACCTATCCGGGCAGTCCGTTCCGCCTGCACCTGGTCTACCCGCCCGCGGGCGACCAGCCGGCGGCGATCGAGGCACTGACCGAGGGCATCCGCGACGGCCTCGCGTTCCAGACGCTGCTCGGGGTGACCGGCTCCGGCAAGACCTACACGATGGCCAACGTGATCGCGCGCATCGGGCGGCCGGCGCTGGTGCTCGCCCCGAACAAGACGCTGGCAGCGCAGCTCTATGCCGAGATGCGCGAGTTCTTCCCGGAGAACGCGATCGAGTATTTCGTCTCGTACTACGACTACTACCAGCCCGAGGCCTACGTGCCCTCGCGCGACCTGTTCATCGAGAAGGATTCGTCGATCAACGAGCACATCGAGCAGATGCGCCTGTCGGCGACCAAGTCGCTGCTCGAGCGGCGCGACACGATCATCGTGGCGACCGTGTCATGCATCTACGGCATCGGCGACCCGGTCGACTACCACAGCATGATCCTGCACCTGCGCGCGCACGAGAAGTCGCCGCAACGGGAGATCATCAGCCGCCTCACCACGATGCAGTACCACCGCAACGACATGGAGTTCAAGCGCGGCACGTTCCGCGTGCGCGGCGACACGATCGACATCTTCCCCGCGGAGAGCGCCGAGATCGCGGTGCGGGTCTCGCTGTTCGACGACGAGATCGAGGAACTGTCGCTGTTCGATCCGCTGACCGGGCACATCCTGCGCAAGACTTCGCGCTACACCGTGTACCCGTCCAGCCACTACGTCACCCCGCGCAGCACCACGCAGCGCGCGATCGAGGCGATCAAGCTCGAACTGCACGAACGCATCAACCATTTCGCCGAGGAGGGCAAGCTGATCGAGGCGCAGCGCATCGAGCAGCGCACCCGCTTCGACCTCGAGATGCTGAACGAGATGGGCTTCTGCAAGGGCATCGAGAACTACTCGCGCCACCTCTCGGGGCGCGGACCGGGCGAGCCGCCGCCGACGCTGATCGACTACCTTCCCCAGGAAGCGCTGCTGATCATCGACGAGAGCCATGTCAGCATCCCGCAGGTCGGCGGCATGTTCCGCGGCGACCGGGCACGCAAGGAGAACCTGGTCGGATACGGCTTCCGGCTGCCGTCGGCGCTCGACAACCGGCCGCTCAAGTTCGAGGAGTTCGAGCAGTTGATGCCGCAGACCATCTTCGTCTCGGCGACGCCATCGAACTACGAGCGCGACCATGCGGGGCAGGTGGTCGAGCAGGTGGTGCGGCCGACCGGACTGGTCGATCCGCAGATCGAGGTGCGTCCCGCGACGACGCAGGTCGACGACCTGCTGATGGAGGCCAAGCTGCGCATCGCGAAGAACGAGCGCGTACTGGTGACCACGCTGACCAAGCGCATGGCCGAGGACCTGACCGAGTACCTGTCGGAGCAGGGCATCGCGGTGCGCTACCTGCACTCGGACATCGACACGGTCGAACGCGTCGAGATCATCCGCGACCTTCGCCTCGGCCAGTTCGACGTCCTGGTCGGCATCAACCTGCTGCGCGAGGGCCTGGACCTGCCCGAGGTGTCTCTGGTAGCGATCCTGGATGCCGACAAGGAAGGCTTCCTGCGCTCGGAGCGCTCGCTGATCCAGACCATCGGCCGTGCGGCGAGGCACCTCAACGGCCGTGCAATCCTGTATGCGGACCGGATCACCGATTCGATGGAGAAGGCGATCGGCGAGACCAACCGCAGGCGGGAACGGCAGGAGGCGCACAACCTGGCGCAGGGCATCACGCCGCGCGGGGTGAAGAAGGAGATCCGCGACCTGATCGACGGCGTGTACGACACCGAGCATGCGCACCAGCAACTGAAGGCGGCGCAGGACGATGCCGGCTACGAGCTGATGAGCGACAAGGAGCTGACCCGGGAACTGAAGCGGGTAGAGAAGGAGATGATGGAGCGGGCCCGCAACCTCGAGTTCGAGAAGGCTGCGCAGGCGCGCGACCGGCTCAACGCCCTGAAGGAACTGCTGTTCGGCCGGGGCCGCGAGAGCCTGCCCCCGCCGGACGCACCCGCGGCCTGACCGCGCGAGGCATGCCTGCCGGGCTGATGGAACGAAGCCCGCCCCCTTGCGGGGACGGGCTTCGGGGATGACCCACGTCGAACTACTTGCGCGTTTCGATCTGGACCAGCGAATCGGCTTCGGTGATCGCGGCCGGCACTGCGGGAACCGGCCGGGGCGCACGCCGACGGACCGGCGCCGCTTCCATCACCGGAGGCGGTACCACGACGGTCGACTTCGTCTCGATCATCACCAGCTCCGATGGCAGGCTCACAGGCTCTGGCGCCCGGACCGCCGGCTTGCGCCGCTCGACCGGGGCCGGTTCGACCGGTGGCGCCTGCACCGTCGCGCTGGCGACCGACTCCACCTGCACGAGGTCGCCAGGGACGGCCACTGCGGGTGCGGGAGCAGGAGCGGGAGCAGGCGCAGCAGCCACGACGATCGGCTCAGGCGAAGGCGCAGCAGCCGCGGGTGCGGGCGCCGGTGCGGGTTCGACCGGCACAGGTACGGAGGCCACGGGCTCTGCCACCACCGGGACCGCTGCGGCTGGCGGCTCGCTCGCCCCCGGCGCCAGGCCGACGGGAGAGACGGCAGCCATGGCCGGCGCGACCGTGGCAGCCGCCGCGACCGCTACGGCTGCGCCGGACGGCGGCACGGGTTCTGCGGCAGGCGCCGCGGAGACCGTACCGGCTTCGGCACCGCTCATGCCGTCCATCACGCCGGCATCGCCCTCGTTGCGGCGCTCACCGCCGCCACCCCGGCGCCCGCGGCGGCGGCGCGGACGACCTTCGCGAGGCTCCCGACCCTCGCCGTCTGCGTCGCCGGCGACCAGTCCGGCCTGTGCCACGACACCATCGGCCGGCTCGGCCAGCGATGCGCGCTCACGCGGCGGACGCGACTCGCGGTCTCCACGCGGCTCCCTCGGCTCCCGGGGTTCGCGGGGCTCTCGCGGCTCTCTCGGCGGACGCGCCTCGAGCGCGGCATTCTCGG